>MHXL01000072.1:0-144 GCA_001824455.1 Desulfuromonadaceae bacterium GWB2_53_15 | reverse complement strand
CCGTCAGGGTGCATCCCCCAGCCAGGCAACCCGGGATAACTTTGAGCAGCGCGCCCTGCGCATCACCGGCTCAGCCTTCTACCTGCTGACAACCGGCCTGATCGCAACCGCCATCCTCAATCTCTGGCAGGGGCACGCACCGGA
>MHXL01000071.1:2158-19741 GCA_001824455.1 Desulfuromonadaceae bacterium GWB2_53_15 | reverse complement strand
TCAGGAAATTCGCCAGGGGACGCTATCTGTATCTGCGTTACAACGGCGGCCGGGAACTGATCGCCGAGTTGGAGCGGCGTCTCAGACTTGACGAAAAGGTGCTCCGGTACCAGACCGTCAACATCACCGACCAGCCCGAGAAACCCATAGCCGAGAAGAAGGAGCTTGTGGTTGAGCCCGAAGGCATTGAGCCGGTTGAGGCCACCGAAGCTGCCGCTACTCCCGCTGAAGCGACTAACGAATAATTCCTGGAGGATAACAACCATGGCTGACGAAAGACCTACCACCCATCAGAGACCCTCAAGCGGCCCAGGTGGCCCACGCAAGAAACGTCCCTTCCAACGCAGGAAGGTTTGCCGCTTCTGCGCCGAGAAAAATCTGACTATCGATTACAAAGAGCCTCGCACACTTCGCTACTTCATTTCCGAGCGCGGCAAGATTGTTCCCCGTCGCATCTCCGGTAACTGCTCCAAGCACCAGAGAGAGATTACCGAGGCCATTAAGCGCGCCCGCAATCTGGCGTTGCTGCCCATTGCCTCGAATCACGCACTACCTTGACATCGGTTGCATGAGCGTTAAACCGCAGGTCAGCGTCGTTACTGCACGGCTCATTGCAGCCTTTATCGGAACGATCGGCTCATTCATCCTGTTTGCCGCTTACATGATTATCCCGCCAGCAGGTTTTTTATCGGGCCTGCTGGCACCATTTCCTGCGATTTATTTTCGTTTCCGAGATGGTAGAGCTACGGCAGTTATCATCACCTTGGGAACCGCCACCCTGCTGGCTGGGATACTCGGTCCGCAAGCTGGCGCACTCTATCTGCTGCAAAATGGGATGATTGCGCTGATGATGCCGGAACTCCTTATCAGAGGGTATAACGCATCACGGACTATTGCATGGACAACCGCAGTCAATCTGACTATTTTTGCACTCGCGGCTTGGGTATTCAGCTTAATCAGCGGTCAGAACCTGCATCAGTTGGCAGTCAATGAGATCAACTCAAGCATCGCCCAAGCCGTTGCAATCTACGAGAAGGCCGGAGTCAAGGGGGATGAACTTGACTTGCTGAAACAGTCCATGACAATGGCTGCCAAGCAGATCGCGAGAATCTACCCTGCCCTGACAACATTCCTGTTGATGGCCATGGCAGGTTGCAATCTGGCCCTGATCAAACGCTTTTCTGTCAAATTGGGCACTGATCTGAAGCTTGGCAATTTTAACGAGTTTAAAAACCATGAACTTCTGATCTGGCTGCTGATAGCAGCCGGTTTCGCCCAACTGGCAGCCACACCAATCATTACCATCCCTGCCCTGAATGTACTCGTGATTATCACGATGCTTTATTTCATACAGGGATTGGCGGCTATCTCCGCCATCATCTCCCGGCAGCCTTTCGCTGGAGTAATGAGGGTTATGCTGTATCTCATGCTGTTGTTTCAGCCCTATCTGGCAGCATTGATAGCGGCATTTGGCATATTCGACCTGTGGGGTGACTTCCGCACCCCCAGAAAACAGGAAAACCTGTAAAATCAGGCTTGAAAGGAGAGAACATGAAGGTCATCCTGAAGGAAAACATTGAGACCCTCGGCCACATCGGCGACGTCGTCAAGGTAGCACCCGGCTATGCGCGCAACTATCTGCTACCCAAAGGGCTTGCCGTAGCGGCTACCGAGAAAAACGCCAAGGCACTTGAGCACGTTAAGCGCCAAATGGCCTACAAGAAAGACAAGGTTATGGAATCGGCCAAAAACCTGTTGGCCAAGCTTGAAGAGCTGTCCATCGAACTTGTGCATCAAGCTGGTGAGGCCGGTAAGCTGTTCGGTTCGGTTACCAACATGGAAATCGCAGCCTACCTTAAGGACAAAGGTTTTGACATCGACCGCAAGAATATCGTGCTGGTCGAGCCGATCAAACAACTTGGCGAGTACACTGTCCCCGTCAAGATCCACCCTGAAGTAACAGCAAACCTCAAGGTGACTGTCAAGGCCATCTAGTTCAGCTGTAGATGCCTATAAACAAAAGAGCCTGCCGCGTTATTGCGGCAGGCTCTTTTGTTTTCAGCGTTCTTTCTCTTACTGATATAAACTTGGTTTGATCAGGCCCATCCGAGCAAGCCGGTACTGCAGGGCCGTCCTGAGAACACCCACCCCATAGATCACGCTTCTGCGGAAGTTGATTGATGATGCCTCGGGAAAATAACGGGTTGGGCAACTCACCTCACCAATACGGAAACCAAACCAGGCAATCTGGGCCAACATCTGGTTATCAAATACGAAATCATCCGAATTCTGCTCCAGCGGCAGGCGCTTCAACACCTCACGGGAAAAGGCTCGATAACCTGTGTGATATTCGGAGAGTTTCTGCCCGAGCAACAGATTCTCGGCAAGGGTCAGAAAACGGTTGGATACATACTTATATAAAGGCATTCCGCCCTTGAGCGCTCCCCGTCCCAAAATTCGGGAAGCCAGCACGGCGTCAAACTCTTCCCAGGCGATCATGGCCGCCATCGCTGTGATCAAGCGCGGAGTATACTGATAATCCGGGTGCAGCATCACCACAATGTCGGCCCCCAGCTCAAGCGCAGCACGATAACAGGTTTTCTGATTACCTCCATAGCCTCTGTTGGCCACATGAACGATGGTTTTGATCCCCAGCCGTTCAGCTTCTTCCACGGTGTTATCCCGTGAAGCATCATCTACAAGCACCACATCATCAACAAAATCGAAGGGAATTTCTTTCCAGGTCGTCTCCAAGGTTTTTGCAGCGTTATAGGCCGGCAGGATTACGATTATTTTCTTTCCGTTAAGCATTGACCATCCATTTATTTTAAAATTACTTGAGGCGACATCGCTAAAAAGCGTTTAGTTATCTCATCTCTACTGATTGCCTGTAAAGTAATTTGTTTAAGAGTGGTTTCGGATTTCGGGCATGCCATATCAATTACGAAAAGCACCCTTTTCCCAGGCATTGGAGCCACTAAAGGCAGAGCCAACCGTAAGGGTATAACTCTGAGTTGTATATGCACCTTTATTATCGGTTGCATTTACAGAAACCTTATAACTACCTGTAGTTGATGGTTTCCATGTGATATTACCCGTTGAAGAGTTAATTGTCATGCCATAAGGCTTTGAAACGAGTGAATACACGATGGCATCTCCATCAGGATCACTTGCTTGTAGGTCATATGAATAAACACTCCCCTTAATTGCGCTGGCTACCGGAGTCGTGATTATGGTCGGTGGATTGTTCATTGGAACTGTAGCAATCAAAACAGAGATATTGAAACTTTGTGCTACTTTCCCACCCTTAATGTCCACTGCCTCAACAACAACCTTTTTTACCCCGGCCTGAGATGAAAATGGAATCCAGGTGATCAACCCAGTAGAATCATCAATTGACATACCCGCCGGAGCAGTTATAAGCCGATAGAACAAAGCATCGCCATCAGGATCCGTGGCATTTACATCATATGTATAGAGCATTCCCGCTGTTACAGACAGAACAGGCTCAGAGGCAATTTTCGGTGGATTGTTTGGAATATGATTTAAAACCGTCACCTTGAAACTCTGAGTTGAATATAGACCGGCTGGATCGCTTGCCTTCACGATGACCGAGTAGGTTCCGCTGTCTGATGGCCGCCACGAAATAACACCAGTTTTAGAATTTATGTTCATCCCCGATGGTTTTATTGATAATGAGAACTTGACGACTTCCCCATTAGGATCGGAAGCTGCAACCTGATAGTAAAAATATCCTTTTTCATAAGCAACCGTTACCGGAGAAGAGGTAATGACAGGTGGCTGATTGGTGGTGCTATTGTCATTGACTGTCAGGGTAACTGTTGCTGTTGCAATATTGTAGTTGGCCGTATCACTCGGGGTGAAGGCTGCCGACAGCGTCTGGGCACCGGCGCTGGTCAGGGTCGTGCCGCTAGCCGGGCTGTAGACGAATGAACCGGCTGTGCTGGCAGTGGCGTCAAGCTGGCTACTGGAAAGAGCTGTGCCGATATATACCGCAGAGGGTGTTGACCAAGTAATGGCCGGGGTGGCCTTGGCGATGGTCAGGCTACCGCTGGCGCTGCCTGAGTAGTTGCTGTCGCTGATCGTGGCCACAACGGCATAAATACCGGAGGCCGTCGGGGCGGTTGTGCTGCCGGCGTAGGTGGTGATGGTGCTCAGACCAGCAGGGGTGGTGCTTACCGTGGCCGATCTGGCGCTACCGTTATAGGTCTGGCTGAGATTGCTCAACGCTACTGTCGCGCTTGCCTTGGTAACCGCCAGGGTTACGCTCTTGGTGGTCGTATTGTAAGTGACCACATCAGTCGGGGTGAAGGTAACCGACAGGGTCTGATTGCCTGCGTTAAGCTTTGTACCCAGAATTGGTGTGTAGGTGTAGGTTCCTGCAATGCCGCCGCTTACGGTTGCATTCAATTGTGTTGCCGAGAGAAGCGTACCGTAGGTGATCGCTATCGGATTATTCCAGGTGATCGTTGGGTTCTGCTTACTGTTGACGGCCAGGGTAACGGTTGCTGTTGCACCGTTGTAGTTGGCCGTATCACTCGGGATGAAGGATGCCGAGAGGGTCTGGCTACCGGCAGTGTTCAGGGTCGTGCCGGATGCAGGCGTGTAGGTAAACGAGCCGGCAACGGAGGCGCTAGCATTCATCTGAGTCGATGATAGAACCGTGCCGACGTAGACCGCAGAGGGGGTTGACCAAGTAATGGCCGGCGTTGCCTTGGTGATGGTCAGACTGCCGTTTGCGCTGCCTGTGTAGTTGGCGTCGGTTATGGTGGCCGCAACAGCATAAGTTCCGGCGGACGTCGGCGCGGAGCTGCTGCCGTCGTAAGTGAGCTCTACGCTCAGGCCGCTCGGGATGGTTGTGGCGCTGGCCGCTTTGGGCGAGCCGTCGTAGGTGGCACTAAGACCGCTCAGACTTACGCCTGCAGAATCCTTGTTGACGGTCAAGGTTACTGTTTTGGTGGCGATGTTGTAGGTGTTTGTATCGCTCGGGGTGAAGGTTGCGGTCAGGATCTGGCTGCCAGCATTCAGTGTCGTGCCTGCGGGCGGGCTGTAGCTGAAGCTGCCGGCTATGCTGCCGGCGCTGGCGTTCAACTGGTTGCTGCCAAGGACAGTCCCGTAGCTGATTGCCGCTGGTGCGGCCCAGATAACGCTCGGTGTAATTTTGCTGTTGACCGTTAGGATGACTGATGCGCTTGCATTGTTGTAGTTGATGGTATCGGTCGGGGTGAAGGCCACCGACAGATTCTGTGGGCCGGCGCTGTTGATGGTCGTACCGTCGGCCGGTATGTAGACGAAAGAACCGGCTGTGCTGACAATAGCGTTAAGCTGCGTTGCCGAAAGAGCCGTCCCAACGTAGACCGGAGCCGGGGTTGCCCATGTGATGGCAGGTGTAGCTTTGGAGATAACCAGTGTTCCTGTTGCGCTGCCTGTGTAGTTGCTATCGGAGACGGTAGCGACAACGGCGTAAGAGCCTGCCGCTGTCGGAGCGGTTATGCTTCCTGCGTAGGTGATGGCAATGGCAACTGCCAGTCCGGCCGGGTTGGTAGCGGCGGTAGCAGCCTTGGCCGTACCGTCATAGGTAGCGCTGAGACCGGAAAGGTTAACCGTTGTAGCCGCCTTGTTCACGGTCAGTGAAACTGTTTTGGTTACGGTGTTGTAAGTAGTTGTATCGCTCGGTGTGAAAGTAACCGACAGGGTCTGATCGCCTGCGTCAAGCTTTGTACCCAGAACCGGTGTGTAGGTGTAGGTTCCTGCAATGACGCCGCTTACGGTTGCATTTAACTGTGTGGCCGAGAGAGCAGTGCCGTAGGTAATTGCTACCGGGTTGTTCCAGGTGAGCGTCGGATTCTGCTTGTTATTGACAGCCAGGGTTACGCTTGCTGTGGCACCGTTGTAGTTGGCCACATCAGTCGGGGTGAAGACGGTTGACAGAGTCTGGTTGCCGGCAATGTCCATCACGGTGCCGACGGCCGGGTTATAGATGAAGGAGCCAGGGGTGCTGGCAGTGGCGTTGAGTTGGCTTGAAGATAGGATCGCGCCGACGTAGACCGCGGTTGGTGTTGACCAGCTGATGGCTGGGGTGGCCTTGGCGATGGTCAGGGTGCCGGTTGCGCTGCCGCTGAAGTTGGTGTCGTTGATGGTGCCGACTACGGTGTAGCTGCCAGCCGCGGTCGGTGTTGTTGTGCTGCCGTTGTAGGTAAAGGTAACGGTCTTGCCGGTCGGGTTGGTGGTGGCGCTTGCTGCCTTGGCTGTTCCATCATAGCTCTGGCTCAGCACTCCGAGGGTAACTGTGGCGGAAGCCTTGGCAATCACCAGGGTTCCGGTTGCGCTGCCCGAGTAGTTGGCATCATTGATAGTTGCAACCACCGCATATGAACCTGCGGCGGTGGGTGCTGTCGTGCTGCCGGCATAGGCGATGCTAACTGCCAGGCCGGTCGGGTTGGTGGTTGCAGTAGTTGCCTTGGCTGTTCCATCATAGGTCTGGTTCAGGCCGGACAGGGTGACAGTTGCATTGGCGTTTGCGATGGTCATTGTGCCGGTGGCGCTGCCGCTGTAGTTGGTATCATTGATGGTGGCAACTACGGCGTAGGTTCCAACTGCGCTCGGTGCGGTGGCACTGCCTGCGTAGGTGATCGCTACTGCTAGGCCAGCAGGATTGGTGGTTGCCGTAGCTACTTTGCCTGTTCCGTCATAGATCTGGCTCAGGTTGCTCAGGATGACTGTTGCTGCGGCCTTGGTAACGGTGATGTTCTGTGTTACCTGAACAGCAGCTTCATAGGCAGTATTACCAGCCTGGTTAGCAGCGATAGTGCATGTGCCGGCGGTTATACCTGAGACAGTAGCGCCGCTGACAGTACATATAGCAGGTGTCAGTGTTTTAAAAGTCAACGCAAGGCCTGATGTTGCAGTGGCGATGGCTGTAGTGATGCCGTTCACCGGCAAAGTAGCAGGCATAAAGCTGATTGTACCAATGCTTTGGGGCAGTTTGGCCGCGGCTCCTACCGTTATGCCAAAACTCTGGGTAGCAATACCACCCTTACTGTCACTCACCTGCACTGTTACATTCTGCATACTGGCAGACTGGGTTGTAGTCGGTGTCCACGTAACGACGCCGGCACTGATAAGCATTCCTGAAGGAAACGTTGTCAAGCTGTACGACAATGGATCATTATCCGCATCAGTTGCTATAACATTATAGGTATAAACAGACCCCACTGTTGCGATGGTGGCTGGAGTACTCGTAAAAACTGGGGAGGCGTTCGGTGTAAGTGTGATGTTTATAGAAAATATCTGATAGTTTTCACCAGAACCATCTTTTGCCTTGATTGAAATAGGGTATACCCCCGCCACGGTGGGAGTCCAGGTAATGATGCCAGTCGCATAACCAACCGACAGGTCAGGTGGTCCTGATGCCAGACTGTAGTAAACCGTTCCGTTGGGAATGGGGTTTAGTGCAACAACCGCGTAGGTATAGGACTGATTTAGCGTTGCGTAGATTACCGGCGCTGATGTAAAAAGCGGCACACTTACCACCTTCAGCACAAAACTCTGAGTACCTGATAACGAACCGTCACTTACCCTGACGGTTACCGGGTATGACCCGGCATTGTCCTTGGATGGATTCCAGGTAATGAAACCAGTTGACGGATTGATTGCCATGCCTGCAGGAGCCACATCCAGCACATAACTCAACGTTGTCCCGGCATCAACATCCGCCCCTTTCACCGCATAGACATAGGGACTTTCAATATTGACCGAGGTAATGGCAGCGGATGTTATTGATGGAGGGTGATTGCAAAGCGGGAACACAGGTATGGCTTCTAGAAGAGGATCCGGCAGACGGGTCGGAAAGGCCTGATCGCTTACTACCAGAACTTTATTGACTATATCTGTAGTAGAATTCACCGTTATTGAGGCCTGGCGTGTCAATGCCCCGGTGCCAGCTGATAGCGATGGCAGGGTCCAGGATACGCTGTTGCTAGCACTGTCGAGGATGCCGCCATCCGTTGCCGATAAGAACAGTGTGTCTTTGGGAAGTATATTGACGATATTCAGATTGGTGAGATTATCGGCCGTTCCCGTTAAACTAACACTGATATCCGCCTGACCACCGTAACTCACGCATTGTCCACCATTCACGGTCTGTGTGACAGGAACAGGCAAGGTCGGATAAATATTGTCGGTAATGGTAAAAGTTAGCGACTGTCCCACCGGGATCTTGAGATCCCATTGACTGCCAAACTGCATATCGTCCCCATACCTGTAAGGGGTCTCAAGAACCGACAATCCAAAATTGGTGGTTGTATCGTCCTTCAATTCCGGAGATATATATGCCTGCGCACTGTCAAGATCATATTGATTTGGAGCAAGCGAGGATTCATGAACCAGTGTCACCCCACTCCCGTCACTCTGTGTACCATTCTGATAAAATCTGTTTTTGACAATTTCTACGTTGTCATCCTGGGTTGCCAGATCGGTGAGGTCGAAGTCTGCATATTCAAAGAGATGGTAATCAAGTTCGGTAGAAGAGATATTTTTTATGGTAACCGTTTTCTTTATATTTGCCTTGCCCAAACCTAGGGAATAGGGGGTAAGTTCATAGAGGATAGTTATATCAAACTGACTTGCGAGGGTATACGTAAGAGAAAGACTCGTTGCTGTCGGTTTGGATGCGCTTGTTTTTGTGAGAGTGTCCAGCGCTGACTCAAAACCGTCCGGGCCAAGTCGGTACCAGAACCACTGTTGCCACATCCGTTCCGCCCCGTCTACTTTTAGTGAGTACAATCCGGTATATGGTGTCGCATCATCAATTGTTGCACTGGTAGTGCTGTTGACTGTGGAATTTTTCAATGACCACGTAGCAGCCTCACCAACAGAAGCCAACATACATACCACGAGCAACACCTGAAGAAAGGTTGATACTACCATTTTTCCGTTTCTCATAATTCAACTCCTTGTAATCTGGACCGTTCCTCAACGTATAACTTTTAAAAAACACCCACCCTATACAAGCAAACTACTAATTAATGAGGACATTCACCTTTGCCGATTTCCTAAGTTCTTTTACAACCTCATCAACTTTTTTTCGTTGATAATCCTTCTGAAGATACCCGGCAATGAATGTCTTTACTTCGGAGAATTTCTTGATTTTTTCAGGCTTTTTTCCCTCGACATGAATGATATGCAGGCCATGACGAGTTTTGACTATGCGGCTTGTTTCGCCAACTTTTAGCAAAAAGGCAACTGCATCGAATTCTTTGGGCATGAAACCGGGAGCAATAGCACCAAGATCACCCCCTTTTTCCTTGCTTGTACAGTCAGAATACTGGCGAGCAGTCTCGGCAAAATCCCTGCCTTTTTTCACTTCCTCAAGAATCAGATTTGCCTTGATGTACGCTTCACGTTCCTTCTCATGAGACGCCTGCCGTGGGATCTGCACAAGAATATGCCTGACCTTGATTGTTTGCTGTTCAACAAAGTTTTTTTGATTTTTATCGTAAAACAGGCGCAGTTCCTTTTCAGGTATCTGTAGAGTGGATATCCCTTTTTGATCCAGATATGCATCTATCAAGACATCCCTGCGGATTTTTGTTCTAAGCGATGTATCAAGATCCTTTTCAGGAATGATCTTTTTATCACTACTGACTGCTGAAACATCGAGAATCTTCTGGATCCGCTGCTCAATGTCATTTAACTTCAACGCAGCACCAGCCTGTGCAAGAAGCTCCTGATTTATCAACCTATCCAGCACCTCATGTTGAAGACGTTGTTTAAACTCATCCGGTTTGGACTTGGCACCAAGTTTCCGATACTCCAGAAAACGCTTCTCCACCAGTGGGGAAAGTTCTTCATCTAGTATTGCTACTCCATTAACACGAGCCACCACCTGTTTATCCGCAACAGGACTATCAGCCGCAACTGCAAGGGAAGCCATCAAAACCAGCACGATGACAAAGCCCAACTTTTTCCCGCTTTTCCGTATCTGCTTCGCAATCATCTGCATTATCTCAACTTTTCATGTTATAGGAACTATCTGTAGAAAAACGCGTACCAGGATGCCTGTAGCTAACGTCTCTGCGAGTAAATTGGAGAATGATTCCTTAAAAAACACAGTGAATATCAAAGGATTTTGGAGGTAATAACTATGTCGGCAGAGGAACCAGGGCTGCCTGTGGGTATGAACGATATTGAACCAGAATCGCCGATGGCGACTTGGAGTGATATCGTGGCGTCATGGCTCTGGTAATTATAGTTATGCGGGTGTTTTTCATGTCTTTTATTGAGTTTATTGTGCCCAATCTCTTTGAAACAATTGGCATCAACAGCATGAATCTTAAGATCAATATTTCCGTGATTTGTGATTTCAACCGTGTAAACACCCGGTTTCAGGGCGACGGTAAGATCATTGTCTTTTCTGGATCCAATGGTTCTTGCAACGGTGTAATGATATGTCACAGGTTGTGGTGTCAGAGCCTTTGAGAGATCAACAAGGCCAAAACCAAAGTAAGGGTCACGTCCAATATCGCCCAGATCAGCAGCACTTGAACCAAGCAGGGCGCGAACATCATCGGCGACTCGACCGTCGCCATTGGCGTCTGCAATCCCTTTTGCCAGCAAGATGGCAGCCGCACCTGAAACATGGGCGGTTGCCTGGGAGGTACCTTTCAGGATGCCATAACTGCCGCCCCGCATGGTTGAGTTGATGGTCACACCCGGAGCAGCCAACTCCAGCTTCTGCCCATAGTTGGAGAAGGTGGGATGAGCATCGACCTGATCAGTTGCTCCCACGGCGATTACAGAATCATATGCAGCCGGAAATTCTATAGTGTTGCTGTTTGTATTGCCTGCCGCGGCCACAACAATGATGCCGGCCTGGTATGCCCTGTCGCATACATCTTTGAATGCGTTTGAGTCAATGGGTGCACCGATGCTCATGTTTATTATGTTCATATTATTGGTGATCGCCCATTCCATGCCCGCCAGAATGTCGCTAAGATCCCCCATTACCATGCCGCCCAGCACCTTGACCGCATACAGGGAAACTTCCGGGGCAACACCCACCACACCTGTTCCGTTGTTTCTTGCGCCGATGATCCCGGCAATATGTGTTCCATGGCTTATATATCCGTCATCGAACGGGTCGTTGTTGTCGTATGCGAAGTTGTATCCACCCTTGTAGTTGCCCTTGAGTTCGGGGTGATTATAGTCAATGCCGGAATCGAGCACGGCAACCTTGATGCCTGCACCGGTAATCCCTCCAGCAGCGGCTGCGTTGCCACCTATCCGAGCTACCCCCCACGATTCTGCATATTCCTGGGTGAGTGGGGTAGACAGCAATGTTGGTTCTGTAATGCCGACCACGGAGTCTTCCTCGATATAGGCGACATCCGGGTCGTTTTTCAGTTTCTCAATTTCTTCCTCCGACAGTTGGCCGGATATGGCATTGATAATCCTGTGGGATCGCTTGACGCGTCCACCAGCACGGCTAAACTTGTGATGCCTGTCTTCTTCAGAGGCAACGGCCCCTTTTTTGAATCCAATAATAACTTTCTTATCAGCAGCATCCACCAACGAGGTCATTCCCAAAAAGACTGCCAGCATGACGAATACCACTAAATGATTCATGACAATTTCCTTATTAAACATTGATTTTATGAAAATAGATCACGGGGAGCAAAACTCCCCATGATCTATTTATTCAATACGTCTGATTTTCTATTGCAATCAGCGGGTTTTTTTAGGTGCCGCCGTGACAGCCTTGGATATTGCGCCGTTAAGAGTCTTAACCGTTACCATGGCACCGTTAACGAGATTATTGTCAACAGCGACAATCTTCGTGTTACTCCACGACCTGACCTTGATTTGGGTTTCGCCAAGGAAAACGCCAAGTCCGGATTTATAGTCGGCTGGCGGTGCTGATCCAAAACCGGTTCCGGTGATAGTAGCAGTTGCCTTGGAACCGATCACAGCCTTGATCGCCAGTTCTGGTGCAACAGTCAGATTGGCAAGGTTACTCACCACACCCTGTTTGGCAACACGAAGGTCGTAGAGCCCTGCCTGAAGAGCCGGGATGGAGACCTGAATTTCGCTGTCGGTAAACTGGGAGGGTGTCAGGGAAATGCTGGTTGTTGCATTGGAAATGGTAACGGTCGGATTATACACCATGCCATTGCCATCAACATTCGTGAAGGCTGCGCCGGTCAGCGTCAGTGTGGTTGTTCTGCCGGCAGTCAGGGTATAGCTGCTCTGGCCGTTAAGTGCCGGAACGATTGCGGTTGTTGGACTGCCTGAGGCATTTCCATACCAGGACCAGTGACATCCCTGGCAATCCCAGTTGTTACCGATATGACCATAACCCAGTGCCTCGGCGCCAGGGGTAATGGTCGCAGTAGCAGCGGATTTTTTCTGTATGTTGTGGAGAGATTTTACGCCATGGCAGGATTCACAACGACGCATACTGGACACGCCACCTTCTGTATCATGACACCATGTGCAATTACCGATTCCACCAGGGGCGCCAATACCTGTCCCGTGATGGGTATCATTGTTGGAATAAATTCTACGAACGGTATTGGTTTTCGGATCAATGGCGGTTGGATCACCCTGATGGCAAGCCGCGCAACCTTGGACAATTGCCGAACTTCCATCAGGAGCAACAACCTGACGTCCTACAGGCATAGGTGTTACGCTGCTTGCCGGATATGATGGGACATAGTGGCCATCCAAAGGATTGTCAATAAAATTGCCATGACACGAAACACAATCCTGAGCGGCCGCTTTGGTCGTCACATGGTGCGGTGTTGTGCTGTGGCATTTGGAGCAGGTTCTGAAATCATCAAACACAAACCCGCCTGCGCCATCAGGAATCATCGTGTGGCAGTCGAGACACATCATACCCTGGGTGTTGATAAGTGCGTGGTGACGTGGGACAAGAACCTCATCGCTCACATGACACACCAAACAGTCCTCTCTGGTGGTAAGAGCACTGAACTTGGTGTCATAAAGCCCCAGAAACTGATTGGCTGGGGGTGGAGGGGTATTGGCCCAGATTACCGCTGCAGCGCCGAGAACGAGTACCACCGTTGCCAAAACGCTACGTATGATCTTGTTTTTCATCCGTGTTGCTCCTTTCTAAAGATAATTGTCCGATCTAGATCACATAATTGAAAATCACAGTTCTTTCTCTCCCATCACCTCCTCCATCATGAATTATCAACAACTCCAGTCCTTCTTTTCCCAGTTACCGCAATATGTGCAAGTACACTGCGGCAATGGTTCAAACTTAGATAAACTGCAATAGGCAATAAATCACGCTTCATACCATCTGCAGCTCCAACTAAAAACAGCGTATCACCGTAATATCAATGATCACCAAGCAATCAAATCGGGGATGGCAACACTGAATTTGCGAATACATCTGGGTGGTGGGCTAGAAGGATTTGCCGGAGTACAGGCAACAAACAGTAGTGCTGACTTATAAGTTTTAAAATCGTACTTTCATGCTTTTTTATTAGACATGTTTAATTTGTATTTTTTAAAATTTGATTCTTATACAGAACTAATTTATCGAATGCAACAAAAATGATCTCAACATCATCTGACAGTTGACAATCATCGGTTCAGGGGAGAAAATGATTTTTTGTGGAGGTTTTTTTGTGGACAACACTGTAATTGAATTACTCGTCATTGGATTAATGATTGTATTGAATGGTTTTTTTTCCTGTTCCGAATTTGCTGTGATCTCGGTACGCAAAAGCCGGATTGCACGTCTGGTAGCCGAAGGAGACAAACGGGCACAGATCATCGATGATTTTCAAAAGGACCCTCACCGCCTGCTGGCATTGGTACAGATCGGCGTAACAGTAGCCGGCTCGGCTGCCTCCACTGTCGGCGGCATCATCGCCATCGAACACCTGCGCCCGTTCTTCTCCGAACTTCCCTGGCCCATGATTCAGCGAGTGGCGGAACCGCTCTCCGCCATCACGGTAATCACTCTGGTATCCTATACCACCCTGATTATCGGTGAGCTGGTTCCCAAGGCAATCGGTCTGCAATATGCTGATACCATCGCTCTGCGGGTCGCATGGCCGATCAACTTCCTCTCCCGAATCGGCGCCTTCGCGGTAAGCATATTGACCATTTCCAGCAAAGCGGTGATGAAAATGCTGGGGATCAGCGGAGACCGGGATGCATTTATTACACGCGAGGACGTCCAACATATCGTTGCCGAGGGGCATGAGAGCGGCGGTGTCAGCGAGTCCGAGAAGGAATACATTCGCAATGTCTTCGAATTCACCCATACCTGTGTTCGCGAGGTAATGGTGCCGCGCACCCGCATTGTAGGGCTCGATTTGGATGCACCTAGTGAGGTTGTCATCAGCATGGTGCTGGAAAACATGTATTCCAGATACCCGGTCTACCGCGGCAGTATTGAGGATATTGCCGGCGTTGTGCATGGCAAGGATCTTCTGGGACGCTTGGTGGCCGGTGAAACCCTCGACCTTACCGCTATCATGCTCCCGCCGGTCTTCGTTCCAGAAGGCAAAAAAGTCAATGATCTCCTGAAAGAGATGCAGCGTAGCCGCAATCAGATGGCCCTGGTGGTTGACGAGTACGGCGGCTTGAGCGGACTGGTAACCACCGAAGACCTGATTGAGGAGTTGGTCGGTGAAATAGAGGATGAACACGATACCGGTGAAACCGGAGCGTTTCAACGCCTGCCTGACGGTGCACTGCTGGTGGATGGATTTTTGTCTGTCTTCGACATGGCCGAGGTCATTGAGGTCAAGTTGGAAGACGATCTTCCCTACGACACGGTAGCAGGACTGATTCTGCACGAATTGGGGCGTTTTCCGACCCGCGGAGAGAGCATCCAATGGCATGGTTACCGCATCATCTGTGACGAGGTCACGCGCACCGCTATTCTCAGGGTACGCATTACCCCGGAGAGCACATGAAACTTCCCAGGAAAAAACGTACCTATATCAAGCTTACCGGCCTGTTTTTCCTGTTTTTGACAGCCGCCTTGATTGGCCTGGCAATCTTTCTTCCCCGGCTGATCGACATCAATGCCTACCGCGACGACATCATGACAACCCTGCAGAGAGACCTCAACCGCAAGGTGACATTTGTCAACGGTGAGTTTTCCATGCAGTTCGGCCCCTCATTTGTATTTAATACCGTCGCGGTCAAAGAACCGGATGGCAGCAAGGACTTTATTACAGCCGAACGCATCACCATACATCTGGCCTTGCTCCCTCTGCTGGAAAAGAAAATTGTATTGTCGGATCTCATCCTGGAAGGGGCTGAAGTACACCTCATACGTGGCAACGACAGGAAATTGAACATCGACGACCTGCTCAAGCCCCGTCCCGAATCAGTAGAGGTATCTTTCAAAAAGGTCCAGATCAAAAACGGTACGCTACAGTGGCGTGATATGGCCATCCGGAAGGAGGGTTTCACTGCTGCCATAAAAAATATCAACCTGAGTCTGAACAAACTACACCGCGGCCATAAAGGGAACTTCAAAATTTCATGTGAACTGTCTACGCCGACCGGCACTGCGACTCAACTCTCGCTGACCGGCTCGGCAAAGCTCCCGACAGGTGACACATCACTTCTGGAAACTGAACTTAACGCCAGCGCTGACGTAAAACATGCTGATCTAGGCTATTTCTGGCCATACTACGGCAGGTTTATCCCTTTTGGCAACCCAAGTGGACAGCTGGATATGGCTAGCAGCTTTAAGGGTAAACTGCGGGAATTCAACGCCAAAGGGAAATTACGCCTGAACGGTGTAGCCATAAACTGGCCGACCGTTTTTCACCACACGGTCAACCCACGCACTGCGCAACTGGACTACGAATTAAGGCTTAACAAGAACAGCATAGACATGCCCGCCCTACAGTTTTCCGCAGACGGCTTCAAGACCAAGGGAAACTGCCAACTCCAGGACATCACCTCTCCGGATATGCGCATAACAGCCAAGGCAACCACTGAGACCTTCAAGCTCGAGGAACTGCGCCAATGGATTCCCTACGGCATCATCGCCAAAGATGTTGCAGACTATATTGAGGAACACATAACCGGCGGGCTCTTCAAGCTTGAAACCGGTACGCTGGATGGTCGGGTCAGCCAGATAACCCATATGGAAAAGGGTTCTAATTACAATGTCCTGCACATAAAGGGTAGCGTTGAAAAAGGAATCGTCAGCTACGGCAAAAATGCGCCGGCCTTCAACAATATCAAAGGCGGCCTGGAGATGTTAGGCAAAGACTTCATCCTGAGCCGTGTCAGCGCCAATTTTGGAGATTCTCCGTTTACGATGGAAGGGAAGATAACCGATTACCCGCTCGACACCCCCTGCCAGTACCCTTTCCAGATGCAGATCGTACCTCGCCCGACGGAGGTGGCCTGGCTGTCAAAAATCGTCGGTGCATCAAAACTGGAATTCAGCGGCAATTCTTCCCTCACCCTCACCGGCAGCGGGCTGATCTCGGCCTATCGCCTGGGCGGGACATGGGAGCTGCGACAAGCCGCCTATGCATTTCCCGGAGCCATCCGCAAGCAGATTGGCACTCCCAACCAGCTGACATTCAGCAGTATCATCGGAGCTGGAGAGACTAAACTGACCAGCCTGACGTATACCCTTGCGCCACTAGCGCTATCTGCCACCGCAACACTCAAGTATGAAAGCCGCCCCCAGCTTGGCTTTGAGCTTCAAACCAATCAGTTCCTGCTGAGCGAAGCACTCCCCATTCTCTCCATCTGGCAGCAGTATCATCCCAAGGGACGTGTTCAGGTCCACATCACAGGCAACGGCAATCCCGAGGATTTCGCCGCCATGGACTACAACGGTGCGATCACCCTAGCCTCATTTTCTGTGCAACCCGGCGAAAACCTGAAGCAGGTCAGCAATATCAACGGCAGCATAACCTTCAAAGGAAGCAGCCTGGAGACATCCAGTATCAGCGTGCTCTACGGCAGTTCACTGATCAATGCCAGGGGCAAGATCAAGAACTTCAAAAACCGAGAGGCAGAGATCACCCTGTCATCACCGCAGTTTTTCCTTCGGGACGCAAAACTTGCCCCCCCCAAGACGGATACAAGCATTCGCCGCATGAATGCCGCAATCATCATGCAGGACAATCAATATACCATCCAGAGCTTTTCAGGACTGCTCAACTCATCCAGTTTCAACATCAGCGGCAGTTACATTAACGACAGGACACCCGAGGCAAATCTGATCGTTACCTCCACCAACCTTGACATCGATGATCTCCTGCTGCTTGGAAAACTGGGGGAGCAGAGCGGAAATGGGACGGACGGACAGAACGGTCCGAATCTGAACCTGAAACTCAAATTGGCCGTCGAGGCCGGAAAACATGGCAAGTTTAAATTTTCGAAACTAAATGCCAATATATCCAGGGAAAACGGTGTAATCTATCTCCAAGGCTTCGAGGCCGCCCTGTTCGGCGGACGGGTGTCGGCCAAAGGAAGAATTGCGTCCAATGGCATTCAAGGAAGCCGTTATGACCTCAATTTCAACCTCGAGCGCATCAA
>MHXL01000071.1:0-2121 GCA_001824455.1 Desulfuromonadaceae bacterium GWB2_53_15 | reverse complement strand
GAAGTAACCGGCACACTGAATCTCCAGGGCGATGTAACCGCCCGTGGCACCACCTTGACAGAAGTCAAGAACACGGCCTTGGGTAATATACGCCTGCGGCTGTCGGATGGTTCCCTGCGCAAACTTAACGTCCTCTCCAAGGTCTTTTCCATCCTCAACATATCGCAGTTGCTCAAGTTTCAGTTACCCGACATGGTATCGGGCGGTATGCCCTACAACGAGATAAAAGGCAGCATTTCCATCAAGGATGGCATTGCATCCAGCCAGGATCTGTTTATCAGTAGCGACGCCATCAATATGTCAATCATTGGTAAAACAGATATTGTAAAAGAAGAACTGGATTTGATCATTGGTGTACAGCCGCTCCAGACTGTTGACAAGATCGTCAACCGCATCCCGGTAGTGGGTTGGCTGCTCACCGGCAAGGGCAAATCAGTCCTGACTGCCTATTTTGAAGCCAAGGGCAAGTGGTCCGATCCCAAGGTAAGTGCCATTCCGGTCAAATCCATGGCCAAGGGTGCTCTCAATATTTTCAGGAGAGTATTTGAATTGCCGGTACGATTATTTACCGATACAGGAGATGTGATTTTGGGGCAATAGTGACTAACACAGTTTGCAAAAAAGCCCGTGCATCCCAAGTTATAAAAAGGGCTGAACGGGCTTTTTCATTATCCTGGTTAGCTCAGTATATCGAGTAGTTGGCGGGATCCGAGAAAAGTTCCTTGAGCAGCAGGTTGTTGAGGTAGTGGCCAGTCTTGTTGGCATCCACCTTGCCTAGAATACGGTAGCCGCTGGTGTAAAGGTCACCGATCAGGTCAAGGATCTTGTGATTGACCAGTTCATTGCGGTAACGCAACCCTTGCGGATTGATAATATCGTCCATGCCGATCACCACCGCGTTGTCCAGAGACCCCCCCTTGGCCAATCCGGCCTTCTTGATGGCCTCAATCTCCTCTAGCAGGGTAAATGTACGCGAGTTGATTATGGAAAAGGCGTTTTCCACATCGGTCACCCGTTTCTTCTGCTTGCCCACTGGTTGACGAAACTCGATATTCATGGTGATATCCAGGGTGTTAAGCGGCTTAATACGCAACCAAGCGTCGTTGTGGGTCACCTCTACTGAACGTTGCACCTTCAGATATACGCCACTATTCTCCGGAAATTCGTACACGCCTGCCTTCCACATCCCCTGGTAGAATTCCCAAGCCGAGCCGTCCAGAATGGGCACTTCAGGTCCGTCGATGTACACCAGGCAATTGGTGATACCGGAAAAGTAGAAGGCCGCCATAAGATGTTCAATAGTCGAAACTGTAACACCATCTTTGGCGATCAGTGTGGAGAGGCGGGTGTCGGCCACCATATCGTAGCGGGCCGGAATGATGTAGTCGTTATGGACAAAAGCGATACCAAATTCGCGGCGGGGCAGGAATTCCAAGGTGACATCGCGGCCGGTATGCAGGCCGATGCCGGTTATCTTGAAAATACGGTTGATGGTTGTCTGGCGCTTGATCATTGCGTGACTATGGCAGATTTGCTACAGGTCGTCAAGTTGATGTAGAAACATCCTGGTTGGAGGTCTCTACCACTTTCTTCAATGCCTCATGCTCTGTGGCCAATGTTGCATATTTTCGCTCCAGCTCACGGATCTGGTCGAACAGGCAGGCAATGGCCTTGGCCTCCGGGTCAGGTAACTGTCCGTGTTGCAGGTCAGCCCTCCCCTCCTCCTTTTTCTCCTGGGCCATAACCATCCGTCCGGGGATGCCAACCACTGTGGCATTTTCGGGCACCTCTTTAACCACCACCGAGTTGGAGCCGATCTTGGCCCCCTTCCCTACCGTGAACGGACCCAGGATCTTGGCGCCGGAACCAATAACCACATTATCCTCCAGGGTTGGATGACGCTTGACCTTATCCCAGGTCACGCCGCCCAGGGTGACACCGTGGTAGAGAGTCACATTGTCACCGATCTCGGCCGTTTCCCCGATAACAACTCCCATTCCGTGGTCTATGAAGAATTTGCGGCCAATCTTGGCCCCAGGATGGATCTCTACTCCAGTCAGGAAACGTCCCATGTGGGAGATAAGCCGCCCCAGAAAAAAGAACTCATTTACCCAGAACCAA
>MHXL01000070.1:7260-10427 GCA_001824455.1 Desulfuromonadaceae bacterium GWB2_53_15 | reverse complement strand
TAGGAACGGCCTCCAAGCCAGGGGATGTGGCGGTAACAATCCAGATATTCCTGATGCTGACTATCCTCTCGCTGGCGCCGGGACTGCTGATCATGACCACCTCTTTTACCCGCATTGTGGTTGTGTTGTCCTTTCTGCGCACAGCCATGGGGACCCAGCAGGCACCCTCCAACCAGATTATTCTGGCGCTCGCCATGTTTCTGACGTTTTTCATCATGAACCCGGTTTGGCAACAGATCAACAAGGAAGCCTACCAACCTTGGAAGGCCCAACAGATATCGCAGGAACTGGCCATGGAACGCGCCGTAAAACCGGTCCGCAAATTTATGCTCTCCCAGACCCGGGAAAAGGATCTGGGGCTTTTCGTGAGTCTTTCCAAGCTTCCGCGACCAAAGAATGCCGATGATATCCCGACTCTGACGATCATTCCGGCCTTCTTGATTTCTGAACTGCGGACCGCTTTCCAGATCGGCTTCCTGATCTACATCCCCTTCATCGTTGTCGACATGGTGGTGGCATCCGTGCTGATGTCCATGGGTATGATGATGTTGCCGCCCGTCATGATCTCGCTGCCATTCAAGATATTGTTGTTTGTGCTTGTGGATGGCTGGGGACTGGTGATCGAATCACTCGTAAAAAGTTTTGGATAATGCCGTGCATCGTTCAACGTGCTGCGTGCAAATAAAGAATAAAGCCGTGCAGCGTTCAGCGTGCTGCGTGCAAAAAAATAATGCCTTACCGCACGTTGCACGTCGCACGTCGCACGTTATGCGTTGCACGGAGGAAACATGACCCCTGAACTGGTTGTACAGCTTGCCCGGCGCAGCTTTGAGGCCACACTTCTGCTGGCTGCGCCGTTGCTTATCTTCAGCTTGATAGTGGGCCTGCTGATCAGTGTGTTCCAGGCTGTGACGTCTATCAATGAAGCTACCCTGGCCTTTGCCCCCAAAATCGTTGCCGTAATGGTCGCCATGATCATTTTCTTTCCGTGGATGATGACGTATATGAGTGATTTTACGCGTGAAATCTACTCGTTCATTGCTATCATGAGACGCTGAGCCGATGTTTCCCCTGCTTCCCTTCCCCTCTCCGGTGGAAGTGGTCACCTTTGCCCTGGTACTCAGCCGGGTTGCAGGTATTTTTGCCGCCCTGCCGGTTTTCGGTGGTCAGCGATTGCCGGCTCGTATCAAAGTGATCGTTGTGATGATGGTCACCTTGGCCTGTTTTCCCGCCCTGGCGATTACCCCGCTCGCCATGCCGACGGATGTCTTTACCCTGGGACTATTGCTGTTTCGCGAGATGGCGGTTGGTCTGCTGCTGGCATTCATCACCCAGATTCTCTTCGCAGCAGTCGAATTCAGTGGTCAGATCATCGGTCTGCAAATGGGTTTCTCCATCTCCCAGATCCTCGACCCCACCATGGGCAACCAAGCTCAGATCATGTCCGTCATGCAGACGCTTTTTGCAACTCTGCTGTTCCTCTCGCTGAATGCCCATCATCTGTTTATCCGTACAATCGTTGACAGCTTTAATGTGATCCCCCTCGGCGGTTGGCACATGAATGGCGAAATCATCAGTTTTCTTGTCAGGCGTACTACGGATGTCTTTGTCATCGGGGTACGGCTGGCGGCGCCAGTCATGGTCTCGCTTCTTCTAACTTCGGTAGCCCTTGGTGTTATGGCACGGGCCTTTCCCCAGATGAACATCTTCATGATCAGTATGCCCCTAAATATCGGTATCGGTTTTCTTGTCTTGGGGCTAACCCTGACGGTCTTTTTTCATGTTCTTGAGGTTTCGTTCGGCGACATTAAAGAACAGATCAATGTTCTGTTCAGATTGATGGCGAAGGGGGGATGATCTCTGGCCGAAGACGTCGACAAACATTCCAAAACAGAACAGCCGACCGGGAAAAAACTGGGGGAGGCCCGTAAAAAAGGCCCTCCGCCACAAAGTCAGGTGCTTACATCTTCCCTGACCCTGATGGCCGGGGTTGTCTGCCTTTACATCTTTGGCAACTACATGGTGGATGGCCTCAAGAAACACGCGGTTTTCATCTTTACGGATATGGGGCATTTTGCCCTGACCGAGGCTAATGTCTACCAGCTCTCGCTAAAGCTGTTTGGCCTGATTATCCTGTTGCTGGCCCCGCTGGTATTCTCTGTCATCCTGACTTCAGTCGTTTCAAAACTGGTTCAAGACGGAGGTCAGCTGGATTTCAATCTGGAGAGGCTCACGCTTAATTTTGGTAAGCTCAATCCGCTCTCCGGATTCAAAAAGATTTTTAACAAAGATGCCATAGTGGAGATGTTCAAGTCGCTGATCAAAATCCTGGTGGTGGGCTATATCGCCTACAATGTGATGAAGGATGAAACCCAGAACATCGCCTTTCTGGCAGAAGCCGATATCGAGGCCATTATCAGCTATGTTGGCCATATCGCCTTCAAGATTGTTACCCACACCTGCGGAATTCTGATAATCCTGGGCATCTTTGACATGATGTATGTCAAGTGGCGTTACATCGAAAATCTCAAGATGACCAAGCAGGAAGTCAAGGATGAGAGCAAACAACAGGAAAATCCGGAGATAAAGGGCAGAATCAGGAAATTGCAGTACCAAAGCGCTCGTCGCAGAATGACCAAGATTATCCCGACGGCCGATGTAGTCATCACCAACCCAACTCACTATGCTGTTGCACTCAAGTACGACCGGGCTCGAATGGTTGCTCCATTGGTGATCGCCAAGGGGGCTGACGAGATGGCCCAGGCAATCAAGAAAATTGCCCGGGAACATCAGGTAACCCTGGTGGAGAACCGCTTCCTGGCACGGGAACTCTATGACCAGGTCAAAGAGAACGAGGCAATCCCGGAATCATTATACGCTGCCGTGGCTGAGGTGCTGGCCTATGTCTATCGCCTCAAGGGGAAGGTCTGATCAGGCATTAATCAAGCAAACTGTACAGCCTTTTCCCCAGGCCTGAGCCTGCGATTTCGGTGCTTAACCTTGGTGACTCATGGCTATTTCGAATAAGACTCGGATCCCGCCGAATTTGTAATGTCAAAATACCGACATGGTTCAAGAGTTTGACGATGCTTGGCACTCTGCACCCTCCGGAAGCATGCCAGAATGTACCGGAAAGTTCACTGGTTGCGGACGCCTGCGGCTGGCAG
>MHXL01000070.1:5032-7191 GCA_001824455.1 Desulfuromonadaceae bacterium GWB2_53_15 | reverse complement strand
ATAGAGTTAAGCGGTTTTCGCAAAAACTCCGATATATATGTGGCAGTGGCCCTGATCGGGATACTGTCACTGATGATCATACCGCTTCCTTCCTTTCTTCTGGATGTCTTCCTGGCTGCCAACATCACCATTGCCCTCGTCATCCTGCTGGTCTGCCTCTACACTACACATCCACTGGATTTTTCCACCTTTCCCTCTATTTTGCTGGTTACCACCCTCTTTCGCCTGGCGCTGAACATCGCCTCCACTCGCCTGATTCTTATGCACGGCAGTGAAGGGGTCGAGGCGGCCGGCGCAGTCATCAAGGCCTTTGGCCAGTTTGTAGTCGGTGGTAACTACATTGTCGGTGCGGTCATATTCCTGATCCTGGTGATTATTAACTTTGTGGTCATTACCAAGGGTGCCGGACGGGTGGCTGAGGTTCAGGCCCGTTTCACCCTGGATGCCATGCCAGGCAAGCAGATGGCAATCGATGCCGATCTTTCGGCCGGAATGATTACTGAAAAGGATGCCCGGGCACGTCGGCTCAAGATCTCCCGTGAGGCGGACTTTTATGGTTCCATGGATGGTGCCAGCAAGTTTGTCCGCGGTGACGCCGTAGCCGGCATCCTGATCGTGCTGGTCAATATCTTCGGCGGCCTTATTATCGGTGTGTTTCAACAGGGAATGCCGATCCAGGCCGCCCTGACAAACTACACCCTGCTGACCGTGGGTGAAGGATTGGTTGCCCAGATTCCGGCACTGATCATCTCAACCGCGGCCGGTATCATAGTGACCCGCTCTGCCGACGAGAATAACTTCGGTACTGAGATCAGCGGCCAGTTTTTGAACTATCCCAAGGCTTTCTATGTTTCATCCGGGGTAATGTTTTTGTTTGCACTAATCCCAGGGCTGCCTCACTTTGCCTTTCTACTGCTTTCCGGGACTACCTTTCTGGCTGGCAAGATGGCCCGCGAGAAGGCCCAGGTGGTTGAAGATATGGCCCTGCCCGAGGTTGGTGCTGGTGAAGAGTCCCTGGACCAGGGCTCGGCTATCCGACCACTGGATGTGTTGGAATTGGAGGTGGGCTATGGCCTGGTTCCCCTTGTGGATGCCTCCCAAGATGGTGAACTGCTGGAGCGCATCCGTTCTATTCGTCGCCAATATGCACAAAAGCTGGGTTTTGTGGTGCCTCCGATCCATATTCATGACAACCTGCAACTCAAACCCTACGAATACAACCTGCTTATTCGGGGTGCCCGCGTAGGCGGCAGCGAACTGACCGGCCAGTATTTGGCCATGGATTCAGGTGGGGTGACCTTAACTGTTAACGGGGTCGGCATCAAAGAACCGGTCTTTGGGTTGCCGGCAGTCTGGATCAGCGGCGATAAACGTGACGAAGCCCAAATCAACGGCTATACCGTGGTGGACAGCACTACCGTGGTGGCTACCCACATCAGCGAGATTATCAAGCGTCACGCGCATGAGTTGGTGGGGCGGCAAGAAGTTCAGCAATTGCTGGATAACGTTGCTGTTTCTGCTCCCAAGGTGGTGGAGGAGCTTATCCCCAATCTGCTCAATCTGGGCACTGTCCTGCGGGTTGTCAAAAACCTGCTCAAGGAGGGTGTTTCCATTCGCGATATGCGCACCATACTTGAAACCCTGGCTGATTACGCCGGACTCACCAAGGACCCGGATGTGCTCAGTGAATTTGTTCGTCAGGGGCTGGGTCGCTTTATTGTCGACCAGTTTACGTTGGAAGACGACAGCCTCAGCCTGATTACCCTTGACCGTGAGGTGGAGGACATCATCGCCGAAGCGATACAGCCTTCGGACCAAGGCAGTTACCTGGCTATCGAGCCGAATGCTGCCCAGCAGATCATCACCTCCATTCGTACCATGTCCGAACGGTGCAGTATGGGCGGCGCTCAACCTGTTTTGTTGGCTTCGCCCTCCATCCGGCGGCATGTCAGGAAATTGATAGAGCGATTCGTGCCACATTTAGCGGTGCTGTCACATAATGAAATACCACAGAATGTCAAAATACAGTCACTCGGGGTGGTGAGCCTACATGTTGGTTAAAACTTTTCAGGCAGCAAGCATGGCTGAGGCCTTGCGCATGGTCAAGGCCGAGCTTGGCCCGGATGCCATGATCCTTTCCACAAAAAAAGACAAGGCCG
>MHXL01000070.1:713-4838 GCA_001824455.1 Desulfuromonadaceae bacterium GWB2_53_15 | reverse complement strand
AAAACTGACGAAGGTGAAAACGCAGCCGGCCAACAAGAGGCTGGATTCAACCTTAAAAATATTCCCCGTGGGGATCTTGAGGAGATCAAGAAACTCCTGCTCAATACCCTGGCTAAAAGCCAGGAGGGTGGAGTCCGGTCTGTGCAGTGGCCGAATGCGGTGGATATTTCAGAAATAGCAGGACAATCAGGCGAGGAGATCCTCCCTGAAGACTCACCCTTGGCCCAGGAACTGGTCAAGAGCGGAGTCTCGACCGAGTTGATCAGAAAGATCCTGGATACTCTCAATACCCTGCCGGTAGAGGGCGGCAATCAGACCCTCAAGAGCCGTCTCGGTGAGACGCTGGGGCGGTTGATTAAGTTCGCCGGCACCCTCAAACTGCGGAAGAATTCTCCACGCATTATCGCCTTGGTGGGGCCGACCGGCGTCGGCAAGACAACCACCACCGCCAAACTGGCCGCTATGTATGCACTGAACCGCGGCAACAAAGTAGCGCTGATCACCATGGATATTTTCCGGGTCGGCGCGGTGGAACAGCTTAAAACCTATTCCCGGATCATGGGCATACCCCTGGAGGTTGCCTCTACACCCAAGGAGTTGGAAAAAGCCGTGGAAAAACATTCCGCATGTGACTTGATCTTTATCGACACGGCTGGTCGCAGTCACAAGGACAAGGAAAAGCTGGACGAGATGAAGAACTTCCTTGATAACAAGATACCCATAGAGGTCTATCTGTGCCTCGCTGCCACCACCAAGGACCGTGAACTGGAGGAAATCCTCAACCGGTTCAGAATTTTTCAGGTCAGCAAGGTGGTCTTTACCAAAATTGATGAGTGTGAAAGTTTCGGCAACATGGTCAATCTGCTGATGAAAGACAACCTGCAGATTGCCTATTTCACCACAGGACAGCGTGTACCTGAGGATATTGAGGTGGCCACCTCTGCCAAGCTGGCTGATATGATTCTGCGGGAGGCGGCCGAATGAGTGCGTTAACCAAAACAGGTGACCAAGCGGATACACTGCGCCAGATGGCCCGTGACGCCCGCAAGGGGCAGCAATCCGGCTCGTCACAAGTCGGTGCTGACCAAAAGGGAATCCGGGTCATCTCGGTTACGAGTGGCAAGGGGGGGGTCGGCAAAAGCAATGTTGTTTCCAATCTGGCTATTGCCATGTCGATGCAGGGGAAAAAGGTGCTGGTAATCGACGCCGACTTGGGACTGGGTAATCTGGATGTCCTGCTGGGACTTTCTCCGGCATACAACCTGAATCATGTGCTAAACGGTGAGAAGAGCCTCGCCGAGATTCTTATCGATGGTCCGGCTGGTATCAAGATCATCCCGGCCGGTTCGGGGGTCCAGGAATTCACCAGTTTGGGGCAACACGAAAAACTGATGCTGCTGGACGAATTGGACATGCTGGAAGAGCAGTTCGACATCATGATCGTCGATACCGAGGCTGGTATCTCCGAGAATGTAACCTACTTTACAGTGGCTGCCCAGGAGATCATCGTGGTGGTTACTCCCGAGCCGACTTCGATCACCGATGTCTACGCTCTGATCAAGCTGTTGTCCACGCGCTACTCTGAACATCACTTCAAGGTGCTGGTAAATATGGCCAAGGACAGTGAAGACGCCCTGGAGGTTTTCCGCAAGCTGGCCAACGTGGCTGGCCGCTTTCTGGATATCTCACTGGATTACCTGGGCTGCGTAGTCAAGGATGAAAAGGTAGTCGAGGCGGTCAAACGGCAAAAAGCGGTCTCGGAGTTGTTTCCCGAATCAGAGGCGGCCATGTGTTTTACCACGCTGGCCAAGCGGGTTATTGAGAACGCACGCCAAACGCGACTTAAGGGGAATATCCAGTTCTTTTTCAGCCGTTTCCTCGACAATCCGCGGAGTGATTAAGGCGTGTGTGCGTTAAAGGCTAAACGCCAATTCATCGGGGAGAGCCCCGCAGACCGCGACGAGTTGATCATCGAGCATCTGCCGCTGGTCAAATACCTGGTTGGGAGAATAGTCCCCCAACTCCCCGCTCATGTGGATTCTCAGGATCTGATGAGCGCAGCTATTATTGGCTTGATAAATGCAGCGGATCGTTATGACCCTGAGCGGGGTGTGCTCTTTAAAACCTTTGCCGAACAGCATGTGCGCGGCACAATCCTTGATGAATTGCGCTCCTATGATGTTCTCAGCCGTTCCATGCGAGATAAGTACAAACGTCTGGAGCGGGAGGTGGTCAGCCTGGAGCATCGCCTGGGACGGAACCCCACTGGAGAAGAGGTTGCCAGTGCGCTTAATATGGAATTGGACGAATACTATGCATTGCTGGATGACGTCCACGTCTTCACATTCATCAGCATAGACGACAGTTGGGAAGATGACGAAGGCAGCCCGTTTTGCCTGGCAGATGTGTTGTGCGAGAGCGAATCCCGCAATCCACAGCAGCAGTTTATGAAGAAGCAGTTGGTTGAGGCGCTTGGCCAGGCCATTGATACCTTGCCGGACAAGGAGCGGTTGGCGGTAACCCTGTATTACAGCGAGGATCTCAACCTGAAAGAGATCGGAGAGGCTCTGGGGTTGACCGAATCCCGCATTTCGCAGCTGCTCAGCCAGGCCATGGTCAGGCTGCGGGGCAAACTGAAGCTGCATAAGACATAGAGGAGGTAAACAATGAATAGCGGCATGTATTCGGCACTGTCAGGCAATATTGCAGCCATGAAGAGGCTGGACATTATCAGCAACAACCTGGCAAACGTCAACACCCCCGGATTCAAAAAGGACAAGATGGGTTTTGAGAGCCTGCTGGCCGGAGCTGTTAACCCACCGGCAGTTCCTCAGGGTTCCACGGCGGACCCGATACTCCAGAAGGAGAATATATTCATCGATTATGCCCAGGGTCCGGTGGCCCAGACCGGCAACGTCTTTGACCTGTCCATTGACGGGGACGGCTTCTTTGTGGTCAACACCCCCGAAGGCCAAGCCTACACACGCCAGGGCAACTTCCGCATGTCTGCCGATGGAACCCTTGTGACAGTGGATGGATTTCCGGTTATGGGACAAAATGGCGCGATCCGAATTCAGGGCAGCAATGTTGAGATCGATGCCAAAGGGGTGGTGACCGTTGACGGCAATCCGGCCGGTACGCTTAATATTGTAGATTTTCCAAAGCCTTACAACCTGAGCAAGACTGCCGGAGCGCTGTTTACCCCTGCTGACCCGCAGGTAACGCCGCAGGCGGCCAAAGGGGAGCTTCGCCAGGGCTATCTGGAGGGCTCCAATGTAGAAACCATCTCGGAGATGGTGCAGATGATTGAAACCAGCCGCTATTTTGAAGCCTGCTCAAAGGTCATCAAAGGCTTTGATGACATAGCTGCCAAGGCAGCCTCTGAAATCGGCAGATTGTAATTGACAAACATTAAAGGAGTTAACAGATGATACGTGCGCTATGGACTGCAGCATCGGGGATGCAATCGCAACAGAAAAATCTGGACGTGGTGGCCAACAACCTGGCCAACGTTAATACAGCCGGTTTTAAAAAGAGCCGGGCCGATTTCCAGGACTTGATGTACCAGAACCTGAAGAGTACTGGCGCGCCCTCTACCAATGCCACCCAGGTACCCACCGGTATCCAGATCGGTCTCGGTTCGCGGCTGGCTGCGGTGACCAAGATCTTTACACCGGGTGATTTTACGCAGACCGGCAATGAACTCGATATGGCGATCGAAGGAGACGGTTTCTACCAGATCCAGTTGCCGGATGGCGGTACCGGGTACAGCCGTTCCGGGGCATTCAAAAAAGACAGCACGGGCCGGGTTGTGACGTCCGACGGCTATCCGCTGCTGCCCGCCATCTCCATCCCCAGTAACGCCACCAAGGTCAATATAGGTAACGATGGCACGGTTTCAGTGGCGCAGGCCGGTCAGAATACCCCCACGCAGGTGGGTAACATTCAGTTGGCCACATTCTCCAACCCTTCCGGCCTTTCGGCACAAGGCAAAAACCTCTTCCTGCCGACCGATGCCTCTGGGGCAGCGACTACGGGCACACCGGGACAGACCGGATTGGGCACCATTGCCCAAGGTTTTCTCGAAATGAGCAACGTCAGCGTGATGGAGGAGATGGTTAACAT
>MHXL01000070.1:325-582 GCA_001824455.1 Desulfuromonadaceae bacterium GWB2_53_15 | reverse complement strand
CTTGGTCATGGGGCTTTCTTCGCCGCCAGCGCCGGATCCGCGCGAAGCTGAGATACGCGAGGCTGTTACGGCCTATGTCCGGCAGAAAACTGCCAGCCTGGGTTGGGAAGTCCGCATAAAGCCTTTCTTCATTACCAAGGGTCCTGTTCAGCCTGATGGGCCGCTGGAGTACGAAGTGGTTGCACCTCAACAGTGGGAAGGATGGGGGGCTGTCAACCTGACAGTGCTGGCTCGGCAGGGTAACCGGGTGGTGCGTA
>MHXL01000070.1:0-128 GCA_001824455.1 Desulfuromonadaceae bacterium GWB2_53_15 | reverse complement strand
GCCGTGCGGGCTGACCAGGTAGAGAAAGTTCCGCTGGTTACTTCCGGCCAGATGGTAACCATTGTGGCCGAGAATGAAATCATGAAAATTACTGTGGCTGGAAGGGCCAGGAATGCCGGTGCCGAGGG
>MHXL01000069.1 GCA_001824455.1 Desulfuromonadaceae bacterium GWB2_53_15 | reverse complement strand
CACATATCATAAAAGCTGCTCCTTGAGCCCTGGGGTTGATCTAAAATCACAGCTGCCTTGTTGACAGGCCACCCGAGCTGGTATACATTTCTAACACTTGTCACGAGGGGGACATCTTCATGAAAAAACCATGGGTCGATCAGGATAGCTGCATCAGTTGCGGACTTTGCATCTCAACCTGTCCGGGTGTCTTCCGCTTCAACGATGCAACTAAATCGGAGTGCTACGACCCGAGCGGAGCTCCGGAAAAAGACATCCAACAGGCCATAGATGCCTGTCCGGTACAGTGCATTAGCTGGGAAAACGACTAACCTTACCCTGATATACACAAACAGGCATTTTAAGTTATTTCTAACCACTAAAAGGAGATATTTCTATGCAAAGTTGGATCTGCACGATCTGCCAGTACGTCTACGACCCCGCCCTAGGTGATCCTGACAAGGGAATCCCGGCAGGGACCCCCTTCGAATCTCTGCCCGACGATTGGTGTTGTCCTTTGTGCGGTGCCGGCAAAGATGCCTTCGAGATGGAATAAGTTAAATAAGACCCCCGCAGAGCGGGGGTCTTTTATTTCTGCTTGTCCGCTGGTTTGATAATATCCACCCTCGTCACACCGGCTTCCATCTTAACCCGCCAGACCAACCCGCAAGCACCGCATTCCTTAACCGGCGACTCATCGGATGAAAAACCGTCGGAATGCATATCAATATCAACCAAGGTCCTGTCTCCACAATTAGGGCACTTCATAATTTACTCCTTCGTACACTTTTCAATATTGCTACATTTAGACTGCTAAAATATTACGCCAGTTCGGGCATGATTGTGATCATGGCTGCAAACAGCTCATCCAGGTCAGAATGGGTCATGTCTCCCATATGGGCAATCCGAAAGGTCTGCCCCTTGATCTTGCCATAGCCGTCATCAAAGGCAAACCCGGACTCATCCAGTTTCTTCTTGAGCAGCGCCAAGTCGATGCCGCGACTGTTGCGAGCACAGGTCAAGGTCTGGGAACAGAATTGAGCTTCGGGGAACAAGCCGAAACCACGTTCGGCGAGCCAACCGCGGACATAGTCGGCCAGAGCCTGATGCCGCGCCCAGCGGAGTTCTAGCCCTTCGGCAAACATCCGGTCCAGTTGGCAATCCAAGGCATATATCTGGGAGATGCAGGGGGTGGATGGGGTGTTATCCTTGGCGTCGTTGGCGTCAAACTCCAGAAAATCGAAATAGTAGCCGCGACCTTCTATAGTTGAGGCCCGCTTGAGCGCCTTTTCGCTGGCAGTGAATATCGCCAGGCCGGGAGGAAGGGCCAGAGCCTTCTGCACCCCGAAGATGCAGCAGTCGATCCCCAAGGTGTCAACCGGGATATTAACGGCACTCATGGACGAAACCGTATCTACAATAAACATTACTTCGGGAAATTTACGCATCACCTCGGCTATCTCTCCGAGAGGAGACATCACACCGGTGGAAGTCTCATTGTGGATCATGGTCATGCTGTCGTATTTTCCGCTGGCAAGCGCCTGTTCAACAGCCTCAGGCGTAACCGGCTTGCCCCAATCAAAGCGGATGGCATCGGCCTGCTTGCCACACCGTAGTGTAACATCGTGCCACTTGTCTGAAAAAGCACCGTTGCAAAAGTTCGCGCAGCGGGTGCCCACCAAGTTGCGAACGGCGCCTTCCATAACGCCAAAGGCGCTGGAGGTTGCCAGATAGACCTTCCCTTCTGTACCCAGCAATGTCTTGAGTTTTGATTTGGCACGCCCGTGCAGCTGGGCGTACTCCTTCATGCGATGGCCGACCATGGGGGTTGCCATGGCAGCAAGAATTTCTGGATGAACCTCAACAGGGCCGGGGATAAACAATTTTTTATGCATGCAGACTCCAGGTTTCAGTGACGCTCCGGAAGCAGAACAGAGTTGTCGCGGGGTTCTATAAAGCTAGCAAATAGGGCAGTTAAAGTCAAGAAGGCTCTCGTTTCAACAACACCAGAATTCCTGAACTAATCAACGACGGGGTTTTTGGCTGTTCAGAACACAATCCATACCCAACCACATAAAACATCTGTCAAAAATCATTTTAATACTTTACACCTTGCTTCAATTTTAATTGATTTTTTCAATTCCATTGGTGTAGTGTATATCAAATTTATACACCTATCTATTAAGGAGTTTGTTATGCAGTCTGCCGTTTGTCGTTTTCTTCCCTTACTGATGTTGCTTGTGGCCTGGTCCACACCAACCTTCGCAGAGCAGGGGATGGCCATCGATCCGGCCACCTGCCTAGGCTGTCACAGCGACAAGATTTCCGTGAGGGAATTCGCGGCATCGGTCCATGGCAAAAATGCCTGTACCAGTTGCCATGTGGACATCACGGATCTTGCCAAACATATGCGCAAGGAGATCAAGGTCCAGAAGGTGCAGTGCGAGCGTTGCCACAAAAAAGAAAACGCCGAACACTATACCAGCGTCCACGTTTCAAAAGGGGTCATGTGCGCCGATTGTCACACTGACCTTCATGTCCACAAATCCTGGAAAGGCGACAAACGCAAGGTCGTAGCCAAATGTGTTCAGTGCCACGACAAAGAAAAAGTATACCAGCAATCTGTTCACGGTAAGGGCGTTGCCGCAGGAAACATGGATTCAGCCGCTTGCAGTGACTGTCATAATCTCCATGCCATAAAACCACTTGGCGACCCGAAAAGCTTTGAGAACCGCGATTTCCACACCAAGGTCTGCCTGAAGTGCCATAGCGATCAAAAGCTAATGGCAAAAAACAAGGTCTTCAATGTGGCTGTCAAAACCTACATGGAAAGCTACCATGGTAAAAACTACCGTCTGGGCTTCCCTGAGCGCGTAGCCGGTTGTGCCGATTGCCACACAGCCCATTCCGTGCTCCCGGAAAATGATCCCAAATCCAGCGTTAACCCAGCCAACCTGGTTACAACCTGCGCCAAGTGCCACCCCAAGGCTTCGACTTTCTTCACTAAGTTCTATTCCCATGGCGAGCACAATGACCGCGAGAAGTATCCCATCCTGTACTACACCTTTATCTGCATGACCGGCTTGCTGGTCGGCACATTTGCCGTGTTCTGGGTGCACACACTGCTCTGGATGTTCCGTGGTTTCGTCGAGAACCGCGAGAAGGCTGATAAACTTTACAATGGTGAGTATCATCACGTCATTCCCGATGCTCATAAACAATACCGTCGTTTTACCCGTCGGCACATTTTCCTGCATATCCTGGTCATTACCAGCTTCCTGGGTCTCTCTCTGACGGGCCTGCCACTCAAGTTCAGCGACCAGTTCTGGGCTCTCAAGCTGATGGAACTGCTCGGAGGGTCGGCCAATGCAGGCATGATTCACCGCATCTGCGCCGGCATTACCTTCGTTTACTTCGCCTCGGCTCTGGCAATGAGCATACACTTCCTTTTCATCAAAAAGGATATCCCCGGCAACTTCATTCAGCGGCTGTTCGGTCCTGACTCCCTCTGCCCTAACCTGCGCGACATCACGGATGTCGTCAACATGGTCAAGTGGTTCTTCTTCAAAGGGCCTAAGCCGACCTTCGAGCGCTGGACCTACTGGGAGAAATTCGACTTCATCGCAGTCTTCTGGGGTATGTTCGCCATCGGTGGTTCAGGCCTTATGCTCTGGTTCCCTGAGCTGTTCGGCACCTTCCTGCCTGGATGGATGTTCAACGTGGCCACCATCATCCACTCCGATGAGGCGCTTTTGGCAACCGGCTTCATCTTTTCGGTCCACTTCTTCAACACCCACGGTCGCCCAGAGAAGTTTCCGATGGACTTCGTCATCTTCAACGGCCAGATAGCCAAGGAAGAGATGATCGAGGAACGAGGCGACCAGTGGAAGCGTTACGAGGAGCTTGGCATAACCGAGAGCTTTGCGGCTAAACGCACCAGCGGCGTGGTGTATGACTTCCTGGTCAAAGGGTTCGGCTTCATTGCCCTTTTAATAGGCCTGGGACTACTGCTGTTGATGATCCTGGCCTTTGTGGGCGGCTCACACTGACAGATGCGTCACCCGCTAGCATGAAGTAGTGAAAGGGCCGTATCCATACAGGATACGGCCCTTTCACATAGCTTTGATGCATTCATAAATTGGCATATATTGCCATTATCTTAGAACACAGTGCAGGCAGCTGGTAAATACCACTTTTTCATATATAATGGCATGTAACCATACCGAGGAGGCCCCCATGGAGCCGCAAGAAAAAATCAAAGTCACCAGATATTTCATGAACAGTATTACCATCATCGGTTCATTGATGGTATTGATCGCCACCATTCTGATTATCGTATTTTTAACGCTCGAAGCTGTTTCCGGCCTCGACAATCCCTACATAGGAATGTTCGTCTATTTCGCATTCCCTGGAATGCTTATCTTTGGCCTGGCTCTGATCCCGCTCGGTGCATGGCTGATCAGGGAGCGCATCCGCAAAAACCCGGAAATTGGCATACCGGCCCTTCCACGGCTTGACCTGAATGATATGCACACCCTCAGGCTCACCGTCTACTTCCTTGTTTCAACGGTGGTGTTCATTCTGGTGGTGGGCATCGCTGCTGTCAAAGGGTATGAGTTCACCGAGTCAACGACTTTCTGCGGCGAACTGTGCCATGTTGTCATGGAACCGGAACACACTGCTTGGAAGGATTCTCCCCACGCTCATGTCAAGTGTGTGGAATGCCACGTAGGTCCTGGAGCAGAGTGGTATGTCAAGGCCAAGATTTCCGGCCTTCGACAGGTTTGGGCAGTACTGACCCACTCATGGCCGACGCCGATCAGCACACCGATCGAACATCTGCGACCAGCCCGGAGTACATGTGAACATTGCCACTGGCCGGAGAAATTTTATGCTGGACGCCAGAAACTTTTCTACCATTATGCACCCAACGAGGAGAACACGCCACGCGAGATCAACATGATGATCAAAATCGGCGGAACACCCAAAACACCTAATGCTATGGGCATCCATTGGCATGTTGGTCGAGAGGTCAAATTCATCGCCGGCGACAAGAAGCGCCTGAGCATTCCTTATGTTGCAGCCAAGGGACTGGACGGAAAGATTACGGAATATATGGATCCGGCCAAGCCGCTTTCCCGTGATGAGATCACCAAAGCGGAAAAACGCTTGATGGACTGCACTGATTGCCATAACAAACCGACCCACATCTATCACTCACCGAGCGAAGAGTTGGATAAACACTTTGTCTCCAGCACCATTGACCGCAGCCTGCCTTATTTCAAAAAGGTTGCGGTGGAATTACTTGAAAAGCCATATACTTCTTCCGAAGAGGCGTCCAAGGCGATTGAGGTTGGAATCAAAGAGTACTATGCCAAGAACTATCCTGAGGTTGCCACCAAGAAGGCCGTTGCACTCAGTCAAGCCATTCAGCACACCCAGAAGATCTACAAACGTAATTTTTTCCCGAAGATGAAGGTGGCCTGGAACACCTATCCGAACCACATCGGCCACTTCTATACACCAGGCTGTTTCCGCTGCCACGACGGCAAACATAAATCACCGGAGGGAAAGGTTATCTCCAAGGACTGCACGATCTGTCATGAAGTGCTGGGCCAGATCCAGGAAAATATTCCTGCCGGCAAACAGGTAACCACTTTTGTTCACCCCGTGGATATTGGCGATGAGCTCTACAAAGTTAACTGCAGCGACTGCCACTCCGTGGGAGGACATGACGTTTCAGCCGGATCTACTCATCACTAAACGGGTGAAACGCCAACAAAAAAAGCCCCTGAGATCTTCTCAGGGGCTTTTTTCACATTTGATCCGGGATTATTCAAGAACACCAGCTACAGCTCCTCGAACTCCTCTTCGCCATTCTCATCAACATTATCAAACTCAGTGTCCGCATCTACGGTTTCGTCAATAAGTCCCTGCAGAAATTGCTGATTATCGTTGATGGTTTTACGGACTGCACTGAGAAGCATATCCAGGTCATCAGGCTCTACCGACATCTTATGACCTCCTACTTCTTGAGTAAATCAAGATAACGCTCGGCATCCAGGGCTGCCATGCAGCCAGTACCTGCAGAGGTTATGGCCTGGCGATAGATATAATCCTGCACATCACCGGCAGCAAAGACCCCATCAACACTGGTGGCCGTGAGATTACCTTCGCTACTGCAGCGTGTACGGATATAGCCGTTGTCCATGTCCAGCTGTCCCTCGAAAATTAAAGTATTGGGTGAATGACCGATGGCGATAAAGACACCATGAACTGGGATTTCCTTGGTGGAACCGCTCGAATGACGGATACGGACACCGGTAACACCGCTGGCATCGCCCAGCACTTCGTCCAGCGTATGATGCCACTCGATGGTTACATTTCCCGTCTTGGTCTTTTCGATAAGCCGCTCCGCCAGTATTTTTTCCGAACGGAATTGATCACGACGATGCACAACCGTTACATGCCGGGCAATATTGGCCAGGTACAGCGCTTCTTCCACAGCGGTATTGCCACCTCCGATAACAGCAACATCCTTGCCGCGGTAGAAAAAACCGTCACATGTCGCGCAGGCCGAGACCCCCTTGCCCTTAAACGTCTGCTCCGATGCGATACCCAGATACTTGGCAGACGCACCGGTAGCGATAATCAATGCGTCACAGGTATAAACTGACGAATCCCCTTCCAGTACAAAAGGGCGTTGGCGCAAATCAGCCTTCTTGATATGGTCATAGATCATCTGCGTGTTGAATCGTTCCGCATGCAGCCTCATGCGTTCCATCAGATCCGGCCCCTGGACACCCGCATGGTCTCCCGGCCAGTTGTCAACCTCGGTAGTGGTGGTAAGCTGACCTCCCGGCTGCAAGCCGGTGATGATCACAGGGTTGAGATTTGCCCGCGCAGCATAAATCGCAGCGGTATACCCTGCCGGCCCGGCGCCGAGAATGATCAACTGGTGATGAATTGCTTCCATGAAACCTCCAACTTGATGTAATTGTGTAACCCTGATAAACAGGATAGGTGGGTTAGCGAAACATTTTTGCTAAAAATGCAGACAAGGAGTTTGACGCTCTAAATGTACCAGTAAACAGGCTCATTGCCAAGCCTCAAACACCCCCTTCGGGTTTGACCCTGTCAGTCCCATCTGGTACTATTCGAAAGTTACAATTATTTTCTGCAGCTTCTGGCAGAAATGTTATGGCAACTGAACTATCCACTTGAATCAGGATTAGCGCACATTATTTTGGAGACCACTCGCTTTATGCAACTTTTTGATCTGATACAGGAAGCCTACGACCGGCTGAAGAAACGTGTTAGGCGGACAGAGCTGATCTATTCCCATTACTACACCGAGAAACTGGGTTTACAGCTATACTTCAAATGTGAAAACCTGCAACGCACCGGTTCCTTCAAGATTCGTGGGGCACTGAACTTCATGACAGCTCAGCCGCGTGATGCCCTTGTTAAAGGCGTTATCACAGCCTCGGCTGGAAATCACGCCCAAGGTGTTGCTTTTGCGGCAGATCTGCTGGGTGTCAAGGCTACTGTCTACATGCCTGAAATCACTCCCCCCCAAAAGGTTCATTCAACACGCGACTACGGCGCCGAAGTGGTGCTGGTTGGCAGGAATTTTGACGAGGCCTGCCAGGCAGCATGGGAAGTGCAGAAGACTACCGGCGCCCTGTTTGTTCACCCCTTCGATGACGAGCTGGTCATGGCCGGCCAGGGAACCATTGCCCTGGAGATCCTCGATGAACTGCCGGATCTTCAAAATCTGATCGTTCCGGTTGGGGGCGGCGGCCTGATTGCCGGTATAGCGACAGCTATCCGTGAGATTGCTCCACATGTACGGATCGTTGGCGTTGAATCGCAAGCCGCCCCCTCCATGTCGGCATCCTTTGCGGCAGGCAGGCCCGTTGAAAAGCCGGTCAGCGTAACTCTGGCCGACGGCATTGCCGTCAAGCTTCCCGGCACGCTGACGGTTCCTGTTATCTGTGACTGCGTCGACGAGATCGTCATGGTACAGGAGGAAGACATCGCCCTGGCTATTGTCTCGCTGCTGGAGAAGACCAAGATGCTGGTGGAAGGTGCCGGTGCGGTGACGCTGGCAGCGGTCTTGAACAAAAGAATAGAGGGGTTGGA
>MHXL01000068.1:1669-9343 GCA_001824455.1 Desulfuromonadaceae bacterium GWB2_53_15 | reverse complement strand
GAGCGATCAGGAGCATATCGCCTCATTACAGGCTGCCTACGATAAACTTATGGGCATCCAGGACTGGACCTTTACCGCATAATCTACACACTTCGGGCCGGAGGCTGCCTGTCCGGAGCTGTTTTCTTCATATTCAGGTAACTAAACAAGGAGTTTGAAATACATGCCTAAAAGAACCGACATCAAAAAGATTCTCATCATCGGTGCCGGCCCTATCGTTATCGGTCAGGCCTGCGAGTTCGACTATTCCGGCACACAGGCATGCAAGGCCCTGAAGGAAGAAGGGTACGAGGTGGTGCTGTTGAACAGCAACCCGGCCACCATTATGACTGACCCTGATTTTGCCGATCGTACCTATATTGAACCGGTCACACCGGAGATTCTGGCAAAGATCATCGAAATGGAACGCCCTGACGCAATACTGCCGACCCTGGGCGGCCAGACCGCTTTGAACACCGCTGTGGCAGTGGCCGAGATGGGTGTGCTGGATAAATTCGGTGTTGAGCTGATCGGCGCCAAGCTGCCGGCCATCAAAAAGGCCGAGGACCGTACGTTGTTCAAGGCAGCCATGGAGAAGATCGGTCTGGCCGTGCCTGCTTCGGGTTTGGCCCACAACTACACCGAGGCCATGGAAGTCGTCAAATCGATCGGTTTTCCGGCTATCATTCGCCCCTCTTTTACTTTGGGCGGTACCGGTGGCGGGATAGCCTACAACATGGAAGAGTACGAGAAGATGGCCCTGGCCGGCATTGATGCCTCACCCACCGATGAAATACTGGTGGAGGAATCGGTTATCGGCTGGAAGGAATACGAACTGGAAGTAATGCGCGACACGGCCGACAACGTGGTGATCATCTGTTCCATCGAGAATTTCGATCCCATGGGTGTGCATACTGGTGACTCCATCACCGTGGCACCTGCCCAAACCCTGACCGACAAGGAATATCAAATCCTCAGGGATGCATCGCTAAAGATCATCCGCGAGATTGGTGTGGACACCGGTGGATCCAACATCCAGTTTGGCATCAATCCGGTTAATGGCCGCCTGGTAGTGATCGAGATGAATCCGCGCGTGTCACGTTCATCAGCCCTGGCTTCCAAGGCCACCGGTTTTCCCATTGCAAAAATCGCTGCCAAGCTGGCTGTGGGTTATACCCTGGACGAGGTTACCAACGATATAACCCGTGAAACCCCGGCCTGTTTCGAACCGACCATCGACTACGTGGTCACCAAGATCCCGCGTTTCACCTTTGAGAAATTCCCGGCCGCCGACGCCACCCTGACGACCCAGATGAAGTCGGTCGGCGAGGTGATGGCCATCGGCCGCACCTTTAAGGAGTCCTTCCAGAAGGCGTTGCGCTCACTGGAGATCGGCGTCAGCGGTTTTGACTCCAAACTCTTCGACCTGTCAAGCGAGACCCGCCGTGCACTGAGCGCCAAGGAGCAGCAAACCCTGCTGGAGAAACTGCGTACGCCCAATTGGGAGCGGTTATGGTATCTGGCCGATGCCCTGCGTAGTGGCATGACGGTGAAAGAGATCAACCGGCATACCGCCATCGACCCCTGGTTTCTGCACAATATCCGTCAGATCGTGGAAAAAGAAGAAGAGCTGAAGCTGCTCGACCTGGCGACGCTTTCAAAGGATGCCCTGCGAGAGGCAAAGCAGTTCGGCTTTTCCGACAAGACCCTGTCCAGGCTCTGGAACAAGACCGAGGATGAGGTCCGCAGCCTGCGACTCTCCCTAAATGTGAAACCGGTTTATAAAAGGGTTGATACTTGCGCTGCCGAGTTTGAGGCCTACACGCCTTATCTGTACTCGACCTATGAGGACGAGTGCGAGGCGGAACCGACCGACCGTAAGAAGATCATGATTCTGGGTGGCGGTCCGAACCGGATCGGACAGGGCATTGAGTTCGACTACTGCTGTGTGCATGGTGTCTTTGCACTGGCTGAGGACGGCTTTGAGACCATCATGGTCAACTGCAATCCCGAAACCGTCTCCACCGATTATGATACCTCGGATCGACTTTATTTCGAGCCCTTGACTCTTGAAGATGTGCTGGCGATTGTTGACGTGGAGAAGCCGTTTGGCGTGATCGTCCAGTTCGGTGGCCAAACACCGCTCAAATTGGCAGTTGCCCTGGAAAAGGCCGGCGTTCCGATCATCGGCACATCGCCCGATGCCATCGATCGGGCCGAGGATCGCGAACGTTTCCAGGAGATGTTGCATAAGCTCGGACTTCTACAACCGGAAAACGGTATGGCCCGTTCCTTTGAGGATGCTGAAAAAGTGGCCGACCGGGTCGGATATCCGGTGGTGGTACGCCCTTCCTATGTCCTGGGTGGCCGGGCCATGGAGATCGTCTACGATGTGGATAATCTCAAGCGTTACATGACCACCGCCGTGCTTGCTTCACCCGAGCACCCCATCCTGATCGACAAGTTTCTGGACGAGGCCATCGAGATCGATGTGGATGCCCTTTGTGACGGCACCGAGGTGGTGATCGGCGGGATCATGGAGCACATTGAGGAGGCCGGGATCCATTCGGGCGATTCGGCCTGTTCGCTGCCGCCATACTCCATCTCTGACGATCTTATCGCTGAAATCCGACGCCAGACGGTTTTGATGGCTCTGGAGCTGAATGTGAAGGGTCTGATGAACGTGCAGTATGCAATTAAGGATGGCAGAGTCTATATCCTTGAAGTCAATCCCCGTGCCTCGCGCACTTCACCTTTTGTATCCAAAGCGACCGGACGGCCGTTGGCCAAGATCGCCGCACGGGTTATGGCTGGAAAGTCGCTGAAGGAACTGGGAGTCTCCGGCGATATCGTCCCGAAGCATATCTCGGTCAAAGAATCGGTCTTCCCGTTCGTCAAATTCCCCGGAGTGGACACCCTGCTGGGGCCGGAGATGAAGTCTACCGGCGAGGTTATGGGCATCGGCGACACCTTTGCCGAGGCTTTTGCCAAAGCACAATTGGGTGCCAACGTCAAATTACCAATGTCCGGAAACGCCTTCATCAGCGTGCGTGACGCAGACAAGAAACATGTTGTCACTGCTGCAGAAAAGTTGTATAAAGCCGGATTCGGCATCCTGGCAACCGGTGGTACGGCAACCTTCCTGGCGGAGAAGGGAATTCCTGTCAAACGGGTCAACAAGGTACTTGAAGGCCGTCCCCATATCGTTGATGCCATCAAGAACGGTGAGGTCAGCCTGGTTGTCAACACTACCCAAGGCCCGCAGGCCGTGGCTGATTCGTTCTCCATTCGCCGCGAAGCGCTGATGCACAACATTGCCTATTACACAACTGTGGCAGGCGCCAAGGCAGTGGTGGATAGTATTATCGCCCTGAAGGAACAGGATCTGGGTGTGAAGGCGTTGCAAGATTATCTTGGATGCACAGGATTGTAAAAACGGTCACCCTGAAAAAATGATCGGTAAAATGAAATTAATCAACAAGGAGTCGCTGTTAGATGTCCCATTCAATTCCATTGACAAAAGAGAGCTTTGAGGCTTTGCAGGAAGAGCTAAAGCGACTTATTCGTGAAGAACGGCCCAAGGTTATTCAGGATATTGCAGAAGCGCGTGCTCATGGCGACCTGTCTGAAAATGCCGAATACGATGCCGCCAAGAACCGACAGGGCTTTATCGAGGGGCGTATTCAGGAAATCAACGGCAAACTGGCTCGTGCCCATGTTGTTGACTTAACTGGTCTTAAGCCTGACAAGGTTGTTTTTGGGGCAACTGTGACCCTGTATGATACCGCGTCGGAAGAAGAGGTTACCTACCGCATTGTCGGTGAAGATGAAGCTGATATCAAGCAGGCCAAGATATCCTGCACCTCGCCGGTTGGTAAGGCATTGATCGGGCACAAGCTGGATGACTCGGTCAAGGTCACCGTACCTTCGGGGACAAAGGAATACGAGATCATCGACATTAAATACGATTAGGGCGTATTGCATACGCCCAACCAAGGGAGACAACTCAATGGCGGATAAAATCACAAAAGACATGACTTTTTTTGAAGTAATGCGTAACTTTCCGGAATCGGTAAAGGTGCTGCAGAAGCACAACCTGGGTTGCGTTGGTTGCATGGGTGCCCAGAACGAAAGCCTGGAGCAGGGTGCCAATGCACATGGACTGGATGTAAACGAGTTATTGAAAGACCTGAACGCTGCTGTCAATTGATGTTGCCCATTGATTGACAACAACTCGCAAACCCTCATGGCATGACCTGTGAGGGTTTTTGTTTTCGTACTGTGCCATGCTCTGGTTTATTGATGTAGTAATGTATGCTGAAACGATCCGGAGCTACTCATCCTTCCTGAGGTCATATCTGCTTGTTGCGCGTCACGATTGATAACGAAGACCGTATCACCCTGCCGGTCGAGGCCCTGAAGGCGCTCGGTGCACGGGCAGGCGATCCCCTCGAACTTGAAATGTCCGAGGGGAAGGTTGTTGTCAGCCCTTTGCGCACGGCTTTAGGTAGCCTTAAGGAAACCATCGCCCGCAAAAACCTGCAAACCCAGATGCAATTCATCAAGGGGGTGGGGCCCAAACTCTCGGAATTACTTGCCAAGCGTGGTGTAAAAAATGTTGAGGACGCCTTGTATCTGCTGCCGCACCGTTATGAGGATCGTCGCGAATTGCGCCCCATTGCGGGTCTCCGTCCCGGTTTTACCGAGGTTTTTACCGGCCGGGTTGTTTCTGCGGAGATGAGCTCCACCAAGGGTGGTCGGCGGTTCTTCGAGGCAATGGTGACAGACGACAGCGCCAGTGTTGTTCTCAAGTGGTTCAATTGCAATCCAACCTTCATGAAACGGATCTGGAAGACAGGCAAAATCGGCGTGTTTACCGGCGAGGTGTCCCAGTTCGGCTATCAGCGCGAGGTTCATCATCCGGATGTGGAGTGGCTGGCTGAAGGACAGAATGTGCAGGAGGTTCTGGCCGCCGACCCGGTTAACTTCGGCCGGATCGTACCGGTGTACCCCCTAACAGAGGGTTTGAGCCAGAAGGTCATGCGCAAGGTGATGCGAGAGGTTGTGGATGGTTTCCTTCCCTACGTTCAGGAATTTATCCCCTCAACTCTCCTGGCGTCGATGCGTTTACCAGGCCTGCGGCAGTCGTTGCGCGATATTCACATGCCGTCCCAGGATGTAAAACTTGAGGATTTGAACGAAGGGCGGACAACTGCACACCGGGCTATCGCCTTTGATGAATTTTTTTTCTGGGAATTAGGACTGGCCCTGAAAAAGCGTGGCGTTATGCTGGAAGAGGGCATCGCATTCCAAGTGACCCACCGCTATACCAAGCCGCTTGCCAGGCTGCTCCCCTTTGAATTGACAGCCGCCCAGCGGCGGGTGCTCTCCGAGATCAAGAACGATATGATGGCGCCGCATCCCATGCACCGACTGGTGCAGGGTGACGTGGGCAGCGGCAAGACTCTGGTGGCGCTGATGGCGGCTTTGGTCGCCGTGGAGAATGGTTATCAGGTGGCCATTATGGCGCCGACGGAGATTCTGGCAGAGCAGCATTGGCATACTATCCACCGTTGGTGTTCGGATCTGGGCATCTCTACGGTTCTGATGACTGCCGGCATGAAGGGAAAGCAAAAGGCTGAGAGTCTGGCGAAAATTGCCGACGGCAGTGCCCAGATTGTGATCGGCACCCATGCGGTCATTCAGGAAAAAGTCGAGTTTGCACGCCTTGGACTGGGTATTATCGACGAACAACACCGTTTTGGTGTTTTGCAACGCGGCATACTGAGAAAGAAGGGGTGTGATCCTGATATTCTGGTGATGACCGCTACTCCCATCCCGCGCACACTGGCAATGACGCTGTTCGGCGACCTGTCGCTGTCGGTGATCGATGCTCTGCCGCCGGGTCGCACACCGGTGGAAACCCGTATTTTCTTCGAATCGCGCCGATCTCAGGCCTATGACATCATCAGGGCTGAGATCGCACAGGGGCACCAGGCATACGTTATCTACCCGCTGGTGGAAGAAACGGAAAAATCCGACTTAAAGGCTGCCACCCAGATGGCAGAACATCTGGAGAAGGATATCTTCCCCGAGCTGCGCATCGGGCTTTTGCATGGCAGAATGAGTCCAGAGGATAAGGAGGCGATTATGGGCTCCTTCAAAGCCTGTGAGTTGGACATATTGGTCGCCACCACGGTAATCGAGGTGGGGATTGACGTCCCCAATGCCACGGTGATGGTCATAGAACATGCCGAGCGTTTCGGCCTGTCCCAGTTGCATCAGTTGCGGGGCAGGGTGGGGCGGGGTGTCGCCAAATCCCGTTGTATTCTGCTGACGCCGGGCAGACTGTCCGAGGATGGAGAAAAGCGGCTCAAGGTCATGGAGTCCACTAACGATGGTTTTCGCATCGCCGAGGCCGACCTTGAGATTCGCGGTCCAGGGGATTTTCTCGGTACCCGCCAGTCCGGCATGCCCGACTTCAGGGTAGCCAATATTCTCCGCGACGCCAGCATCCTGGAACAGGCACGGCAGACTGCCTTTGATCTGCTGGAACATGATCCTGAACTGTCGTCACCAGATAACGCAAATCTGCGGGAAGAGCTGCTGCGCAGATGGGGTCAGCGACTGGAACTGGCTGCAATAGCGTGATGCAACTTAGTTGTATCCATCCAACAGAAAGATAATGTTATGCACATACTTACCGGTTCTGACATATTCAACAAAAACTTCGAAGGTTCTGTTGTAACTATCGGAAACTTTGATGGTATTCATCGAGGCCATGGTGAGATATTCCGCCATCTCAAGCTGCAAAGCGCGCGCCTTGGCCTCCCTTCTGTAGTTGTAACCTTTGAACCGCATCCACTGGCAGTTCTGGCGCCCGAGGCGGCCCCGGCACTCATAACCACCTATAACCAGAAAGTTGCCTTGATTGCTGAAGCGGGGATCGACTGTCTGACGGTAATTGAGTTCACTGCCGCATTTTCCCGAATGACGGCAGAATCCTTTGTGCGCGATGTTCTCTGCAGGGCTCTCGGCATGCGCCATATAATTATCGGCCACGATTATGCTTTCGGTAGGGAACGCCAAGGGAACTACGAGACCCTGGCTCGTCTGGGGGCCGAATGCGGATTTTCCCTACAGGATATCGAGCCGGTCGGTGAGGGTGATACCATCTTCAGCAGCAGCCTTGCCCGCCGCTTGATCAGCAGCGGTGATTTGCCGGCGGCTACCGCAATACTCGGCAGATACCACGTGATCTCAGGTCAGGTGGTACACGGCCGCCAGATCGGTTCCAAATTCGGTTTTCCCACAGCCAACATCACGACACGCAATGAACTTATTCCCCCGGATGGCGTGTATGCGGTCATGGTATGTGTTGATGATACCCTCCTGCAAGGTGCCTGCAGCATCGGTACGAATCCGACCTTTGGTGAGGGCGAACGGACCATTGAAGTGTTTCTGCTGGATTTTTCCGGACAGCTCTATGATCGGGCAATTGCTATTTGCTTTGTACAGCGTCTGCGTGAGGTGCGTAAATTCTTCGATATTAATGATCTTATTCGAGCGATTGAGGGCGATATCGCCATGACCCGGGAGATTTTGTCAGGCGTCAATCGAGATCTGATCAAGCCTCTGCTGGATGTAATGCCGTTTGGGTCCTAATATGAAAAAGTCCTTTGATTATAAATTTTG
>MHXL01000068.1:1168-1375 GCA_001824455.1 Desulfuromonadaceae bacterium GWB2_53_15 | reverse complement strand
ACTATTGAAAAGAAATCCGGTACCGGAAATTTTTCTAAGTTAACGAATGTTGCAGCAAACGCAACTTCATATATTGATTCTCAAGTAAGTGTTGGGCAGCAGCTTTCGTTCCGTGTTCAGGCTTTCAATAGCATTATTATTTCGGGTTTTTCAAATACAGCTGATATTGTGATAACATCTGTAAATAATGAAATTGAAATACCAACA
>MHXL01000068.1:832-1113 GCA_001824455.1 Desulfuromonadaceae bacterium GWB2_53_15 | reverse complement strand
GCTTGTGAATAATTTTAAATCGGCTGGCAAACACTATTCTACTCTCATTACAACAGATTCCAAATTTACAAGCGGCTGTTACATTTACAAATTAACTGCCGGAAGTTTCTCGAGTGTTAGAAAAATGTTGCTCATTAAGTGAGATTAACTTTTATCGAAAATTTATTGCCCCGCATGTTGCGGGGCTTTTTGTTAAGTTTGTTCAGTAAAAATATTCAGCTACTTTTTCTTAAGCGGATTAAAATGAAAATGCTTGTGTCAATTTATTTGTTTAGTATGTT
>MHXL01000068.1:0-734 GCA_001824455.1 Desulfuromonadaceae bacterium GWB2_53_15 | reverse complement strand
AGCCTTCCGGATTGGCTTACAATTCTAAAACTAACACTTTGTTTGCCGTCTCCGACGCAAATTCTACTGTTTATGAAATTGATTTTAGCGGCGGGATAAAGCAGTCATTTACTATTAATAGTAAAGACCTTGAAGGAATAGTATTTTCAGCGAACTGTGATACTATGTACGTTGTTGACGAATTAAACAAAGTGGTCGCAACGTATTTGCCTGGCGGAATTAAATTATCTTCATTTCCGGTAAATGTAGCAACCGACCCGAAAAATTCACTTGAGGGAATTACAGTTGATAATAACAATCATTTATTTGTTCTCAATGAAAAGTCCCCAAGTATTCTTCTTGAATTTGTAAATCAAAAAGAAATATATAGAAGGGAACTGACTTATACTTCGGATTGCTCTGACATTTTTTACGATAAAGCTCTGGATTGTCTTTGGATGATTAGCGACGAATCGCAAAAAGTTGTAAAGCTTTCAAAGTCCGGACAATCACTTGCTCAATATTCCTTACCTTTTGAAAAGGGAGAGGGGATAACCATTGTTAACGACAAGATTTACATCATTAATGACGGCAACAGTAAATTATACGTTTTCCAAAAACCATAATGGAAATAAATAGATAATTAAAGCCGCTCAAGTATTGAAGCGGTTTTTTTGTTTTAAGTATTTGTGAATGTTTTTATTTGTTTAGCTCAAGGTGCGGATTAATAACAACATTCACAAATACTTAAAACA
>MHXL01000067.1:9319-10857 GCA_001824455.1 Desulfuromonadaceae bacterium GWB2_53_15 | reverse complement strand
AACGCAGGTGGAGTCTGGGTCCCGCAACACCCTTACTCGGCTGCGACTGCCCCGTACATCTTCCTTGGACACATCTGGGGGGAAAATGCCGGGCTTGTCCCCCAAGCCCCTCTGAATGTAGATTGGATACGCGTTCGTAAGATCGCCAATCCGGAACCCGCAGCCTCGGTTACCACCACCCAGTTCCCGGTACTGAATCCCGGTACCGGAGGATCAGGCAGCTGGACAACCGGGACCCAGCTCAGAATCAGCAACTTCCTGCCCGACTATCAAACCAGGATGAGGATTTCAGCTGCCCAGGCCGCTGCCATGAAAACTGATTTCTCTGATCTCCGTTTCTACGACAGCACGGTTCAGAAGGAGCTTCCGTACTGGATCGAGGGAAGCACCAATATGGGTGTCATTCCAGTTCTTTCCAACAATGGCGGCGGAACCTGGAAGCTGAGAGAGCCTCTCACCATAACCAACTTCCAGCCCAATTTCCTGACCAGGGTCGTGGTTCCCACGGCATCCCTGGCTGCCATGAAAGGTGACCTCTCCGACCTGCGCTTCTATGACTATACGGCAAATGCAGAATTACCCCACTGGGTTGAGGCCATTTCCGGCTCGACAGCCACGGCCTGGATCAAGACCGGCGCCAACAACTCCATTGCCATGTACTACGGCAATCCGTTGGCCACTTCGACCAGCAGCAGGGATGCACTATTGGGCACCGGGCTGGTGGCCCACTGGCCGTTTGAGGAAGCAGCAAAAACCGTAACAGGAAACATCTCGGACGCCAGCGGCAATGGTACAAATGGCCTGCTTGTCAACATGCCGGCTGCCAATGGCGTGATTTCTGGCGGTAAGTACGGCAACGGACTGAGCCTGGACGGCGCCGCCGGTTATGCCAGCGTCACGGACAGCGGTAGTGCGCCACTGCGGATCGATGGCTCCATGACCGTTGAACTCTGGTACAAGCACGACAAGACAAACATAGACAACGCCATGCTCCTGAAAAAAGCCGATGCCACCGGAAATATCAATTACAGCTTCTATATCCCCACCGGGACCAACAACGACTATCGCAATCCTATTTTCAGGGTCACTAACGGCACTACCACCAATATAACCGCGCCGGTGGCCGGTATCACCAATGACAAGCTCTTGAGCGACAGCGGTTCACATGCTGCCTGGTATCACCTGCTAGGAAGGTACGATGCATCCACCGGAGTGATTGAAGTATTCATCAATGGCGTAAAGACCGCTACGGCCAATGGAACTGCCGGCATAAGCGCCAAGAATGCCGATGGCGAACTGCGCTTGGGCCGCACATCCGGCACTGGCATAAACTATCTCAAAGGGATGATCGATGATGTGCGCATCTACAACCGCGCCCTGAGTGATCCGGAGATTGCCGCCCGCGCTACTGCCATCATGCCTACGGTCACAGCCGGCTACCCGCCGGTCTGGATCAGGACCGGCCAGTTCAACAGCATCGCCATGTATTACGGCAACCCCAGCGCAACAGTGCCTCCTGAAAATGACGCCACAAAGGT
>MHXL01000067.1:0-9180 GCA_001824455.1 Desulfuromonadaceae bacterium GWB2_53_15 | reverse complement strand
AACCTGAGGTTTGAGATGAAGGGCAGCTGGCAGAGCGTAGCCAATGGCGCCTATGGCGGTCTGGCAATGGCAGATGCATCCGGCACCTACTCCATGAACGGCAACAACAACAGGCTGGCGTATCTGATCGATGCGGATGCTGCCGCTACAACACTCTTCCCCTATGGTGCCGACGGAACCGGCACAGACCCGGCCAATCGCTACAACCTGGTGTCACCTGGTTCGGTAACAAGCACCGGCAGCGCCCTGTACAACCCAAGCAACGGGTTAAACAATACCCTGCGAAAGCCTGCTGGCAGCTTATGGTCCATGCCGGACGGCTCTAACATCACCGATATCTACGTGAAGGGAAAGACAGGAGACGGCGGTTGGAGTGACTCCTATGTCTTTAATGCCAGCGGACAATCCGTCGTCAGGGTGTATAACAGGACTGAGCCCGGGACATGGACGGCCATAACACCCACCTCCGGCATCTATACCAGTCTGTATACCAGAGGTGTATTGGATGAATATATCGACGTAACCCAGGTCAAGCCGGGGATTACAGGCTACAGCCCCATTAACGACGGGATGGTCGGTATTGAATTCAACCCGGATGGCAAGCTGGAATACCTGATCAAGGATGCCGGTTATTCCGTGCTGAAACGATTTACGGCACCCGGCGGCTGGAGCAGCAGCCCCTATCTCTGGCTGGGATATTTCAAGGGTTCCAATTCGGCCGGCGAAACAATCGACACCATGACAATCGACTGGGTTCGCGCCCGCAAATACGCATCAACAGAACCGGTTGTCCTGTCTGACGCCATCGGAGTCAACCAGGACTCAGCCCCGGAAGCCTACCAGTTTCTGAACAACTGGGGCAGCTCCTACTCCAATACGGTTACGCTGACAACACCGCAGGTCGCCAACCTGATCAGCAACGCCGACTTTGAGGGTGGTACGGAGAAGTGGACCGTGGGTAGCGGCGCCTCGGACGACATCACAACCGCTGTCAGTGGTCTCAAGAGTCTCAAGATATCCAAATCGCTGGCTCTGAATACATCCGAAACGGTCAGTATGACTCTGCCGCAATTGACTCCGGGCGGCAGCTACACATTGACCGGCAACATCAAGGCCAGCCTGGCCAACGGCTATGCCTTCTGCCGACTGGCAGCCAACAATGGCTCATCAGATTATCCGCTGGCGGAATACGCAATTGCTTCGCCATCGGCTATCATCTGGAACAAGACAAACAACAGCATACCGGCCGGTTCCGACACCACCTCCACCGACGGCCGCATTCCGGTCGGCATCTCCAGCGGAAACGTGGGGCTAGCCACCAGTCCTTACGGCACCCCGACGGACAGGGGAGACACCGGGTCGATCCAGGGCGCGTCAGTAATCAAGGATGATGCCACCAATTACAGGATGTGGTACTCCGGCAACGATCATGGGGCCAGCGGCAGTTGGCGCATCTATCACGCTACCTCGGCCGATAGCGGCTTGACCTGGAACAAAGTTGCCACCACCTTGCCGCCAATCCAGGACACCGGGGCCGTTCCAGTCAACAACAACGGCAGGCTTGGGCTTGGCAGCGATGTGGCCGGTATCGGCGACCGCCTGCATGTCTATATGTCGCCCAGCGTGCTATGGGATTCCGCCGCTGGTCTTTACAAGATGTGGTATTCGGGATATGACCGTTCCAACTGGCGTATCTATTACGCCACATCCCCGGATGGCCTCAACTGGACCAAATACGATAATTCGGTTCCACCTGTTTCTGACTCCGACGGCACCCCCGGAACCAACGGCCGCATCCCGCTTGGGTCAGCCGGAAAAGGGGACAGCAACGGCACATTTGCCCCCACAGTCATAAAGGATGGCGCAACATACAAGATGTGGTATGCCGGAGCCGATGCCAGCACCTGGTGGCGCATCTTCTACGCCACTTCACCGGACGGCCTGACCTGGACCAAGCAGGACAACACCATTTTGGCGGTTTCGGACACCACCGGTACCAACGGCCGGATTCCGCTAGGCAACAGCACCAAGGGAGACAGCTTATACGCAACCTATCCCCATGTGCTTAAAGAGGGAAGCACGTATAAGATGTGGTATACAGGGTTTTATCTGTCTGGAATCAGCAACCCTGAAACCAGAAACTACCGCATATTCTATGCGACTTCGACCGATGGCCTGACCTGGACAAAACAGAACAATACAGTCTATGCCGCGTCCGACGTTAATTCTGGCAATTATCAACTCTATAACGGAACTCCCTTCACTGGTGATTCCGTTGGTCCGATCGCCCCATTCGTGCTCAATGAGGGTGTGAACACATATACCATGTGGTATTCGGGACTTGCCGGGGGGGGAGTGTCACGGATCTACCGCGCCAGCACCACGGACGGCGGCCAGACATGGACCAAGCTGAACAATACCATTCCGGACCGCTCCGATTCGGTCGGTTCAAACGGTCGCCTGCCCCAGGGAGTGGCAACGGCCGGTGACACTTACCACGCTGCGTTGCCGAGTGTAATAAAGGAGAGCGACAACACTTACAAGATGTGGTATTCGGCTTCGGACGGTGCCAACTGGCGGATCTATCAGGCCACCTCCAGCGATGCCCTGAATTGGACCAAGGTGGACAGCACTGTCCCGGCTATCTCCGATACTTCCAGCGCCAACGGTCGCCTTGCCTTAGGTAGCTTCGGCAAAGGTGATGGCGCCCATGTCTATACCCCGAGCGTGGTCAAGGAGGACGCAACACACTATAAGATGTGGTATACGGGCCATGATGGCCTGAACTGGCGCGGCATCTACATGGCGACCTCAGCCAACGGCCAGGATTGGACTAAGGTTAATAACAACATGCTTTCCGCTGTTCAGGATACCGGGACAGGGCCGGGTGGAGGCCGTCTCTTTGTCGGTACCGAAGGTACCAAGGGGGACAGCCGTCAGGTCAGGACCGGTCCGGGATCGGTAGTATGGGAGGGCGGCTTAAATTACAAGATGTGGTATTCCGGAACTAACGGCGTGAATTGGCGCATTTATCTGGCCACCTCGTCCGACGGTGGTTTGACCTGGACAAAAGTTAACAATGATCCGCCTGCAGCATCTGATACTACTTCCACCAATGGCCAAATCCCCTTGGGCACAGCCGGAAAAGGAGACAGTAACCATACGTTTAATCCGTCGGTTATCAAAGACGGGAGTACTTACAGGATGTGGTACTCGGGGTGCGATGGCAGCGGCATCTGGCGTATCTATTATGCGACCTCGCCCGATGGCCTGAACTGGACCAAACAGGACAACAGCACTCCGGTCATGTCCGACATCAATAGCACGAACGGGCGCCTCGGTCTCGGCAGTGCCGGCAAAGGGGATGTCAGTCATATACAAGGCGCAAGCGTGTTCAAGGATGGCTCGACATTCAGAATGTGGTATCAGGGTTTTGATCCATCCATACAACAGAAGCAGCGTCTCTATAGTGCCGTTTTACAGAATCTCGCCGGATTTAATGACAACCTATGGTACCCATTCACGTTGTCCATAACCCTGAAAACCGAATTGCCGGTTGCGGATGCAGCCAGGGCAAAACTGATCTGCGGAATAGCGAGGGACAACAACTCCGGCAGCGACGGTGTCGATGCGATCAATCTGGATCTGATCCAACTGGTACCCGCCAATCCCTTCAACCTGACCGCCAGCAAGGTGTCCGAAACCAGGATCGATCTTGCCTGGGCCAACTCTACCAAAGATGAATCCGGTTTCAGGATATTGAGATGTGCTCCTCCGGCAGACTGTACCAATTCGGCAAACTTCACCCAGGTTGCCACGGTTGGCGCCGGAGTGACCTCGTTTAAGGACTCAAATAACCTACAGCCGAATACCTCCTATCAGTACGAGGTTGAAGCCTACAAAGATGGGGTTTGCGGTTGGACCAGCAGCACCAGCAGTGCTGTTCCGGTAACAACAGGCACTGCGACGCCTACGCTCCTCACGGCCAAGGAGATCAACACCACCCAGGTGGACCTGGCCTGGATCGACAATACCCAGGCTGAATCAGGCTTTGCTGTTGAACGCAGCTCGGATAACGGCAATACATTCGAGCCATTGCCCTCAACCGCGCCAAGCCCGACCCTGGCGATGCTTAACAGCACGAGTTTTTCCGACACAACGGCTTGCCCGGATACTACCTACAGCTATCGCATCAGAGCGCTCAACAAGGGGCTTTCTCTGGATGGGGGCCTGGCAAGCAGTTGTGCCGCACCCGGTGATGGCTGGAGCAAGCGCAAACATCTCAGCATCACAAGTTTCCAGGCGCAGTTCCCAATGGTTGTATCTGTTGCCTATGTGAACGGGATGAATGCCGACTTCAGCGACCTGCGTTTTTACGATGCCACGGCCATGAAGGAACTGTCCTACTGGGTAGAAAGCGTGACCGGCAGTCCGCCCACAGCCAAGGTCTGGATAAAGGCTGGCGACTACAACAATATCGATATGTACTACGGCAATACCCATGCCGCGAGCACGGCCAATGGATCAAGTGTGTTCGATTTCATCGATGAATTTAACGGCTCTGCCATCGACACCGCAAAGTGGACTGTTGTTAATGCAACCGGATTGAGCGTGTCCGGCGGAAACATGCACGCCACCAACAGCTCCGGGCAGATAAAGTCGAATGCAACGTACAATCCGGGGAGCATGCTGGAGTTCAAGGCCAAGACAACCCAGTGGCCCAATGACTATACCTATTTTGGTGGTTTTGACGCCGCGCCGTACAAGATTGCCTGGGTGCCGGCCAATCAAAGTAGTCTGTTTACGGGCAGAGGCATCTACTATCAGGCCGCCATGAACTATTTCAAGATGTCTGTCGGAGCAGACCCGAATTATACGGACAACGCCCAGATCATGACCAGCGATAACCTGCTGTACCGGGTTGCGCTCATTGATGCAGCTAACGTGAATTATCGCATTGATGAACTGGACAGGGGGATACCGCACACTAATGCTACTACCACCACTGGCAGCGGACAATCCAATGTGCCTATTATCATTGGGGGAAGCGTCGCAACCCCCGGCCAGTTGTACGCCGCTGACTACGATTGGGTGCGGGTGCGCAAATATGCGTCGGTTGAACCAAGTATTACGCTTAACTCAGAAGTTGTCTCGACACCGCTGCCCTGTTTCAGTTTCAGTAACCAGTGGGGCGATGCTACCAAATATTACAGCAATACCAGTAATTCGGTCACGACCGCTGCAGCCCTGTCTCCTTCCAATCTCACAACAACCGAGGTGATCCCAAACCGGGTGAATATTTCCTGGCTGGACAATACCGGTGACGAGACCGGTTTCGAGGTACAGGATTGCTGCACCGGTTGTACCCCGGCCACTTGCGTCAATGTGAGCGTGCCTGCAAACACCTCGGCATACAGTGCCGCCGGCAATGTCTGGAACAAGCGGGTGCCGGTCACGATTAGCAACTTCCAGCCCAATATTGCCACAAAGGTAACGGTCACCATTTCCGATACCACTGCCGTGAAATCAGACCTTTCCGATATCCGCTTCTACGATATCGGTGTTTCCCCGGTTGTAGAACTGCCCTACTGGGTTGAGAAAATTAGTGGAGGTACGGCAACGGTATGGGTCAAGACCGGTGCAAACGATGCAGTTTATATGTACTACGGCAACGCCAACGGGACTTCGGCCAGCAATGTTGCCAATGTATTTGGCAGCGGCCTGGCAGGGTACTGGCCGTTCGATGAAGCTGTCGGCACCACCACCGGCGCCTTTACTGCCGATGTCAGCGGCAAAGGGATGAAAGGCACACTTACCAGCAGTGCTTCGGTTGTCGAGGCGGGAAAATTCGACAACGGAATGAGCCTGAACGGGACGAGCAGTTATGCCAGTGTCACAGACACCACTGGCAGTTCACTCGACATCACCGGTGATGTCACCGTTGAGACATGGTTCAAATACACCGGCGCCACGCTCCCCAATATAACCAACTTCCGATTTATCAGTAAAAGGAACACAACTAACAAATTATTGTATGAACTTTTTGCAGGTACTGCCAGTCACTGCTTAGGGTTCTATGTGTCGGATGGCAGCGCTGGGCCGGTTTCTATTCAAACTCTGGCTACCGCGCCACTGGTCACCGATAACAACTGGCATCATCTTGCCGGAAGGTACGTGGCATCTACGGGTACTGTCTCCCTGATTCTCGACGGCGTACATGATACGGCATTTGATGCTGTTGCCACCCCCACCATAACCATCGGCACAAGCAATCAACCTCTCACTATCGGCGCAGCTATCGATGGCACTACTCAAATTGCAAATGCCTTCTTCTTAGGATCACTCGACGAGGTGCGCGTCTACAACCGCGCCTTGAGCGACGCTGAGATTGCCTCACACTATAATTCAGCATTGACTTCAGGTACGGCCACTATCCAGCCGTCCAACGAGCCGGTGAACCACTGTTACAGCGTACGGGCTGTCAAGACCGGTGCTGTCTGCGGCTGGCCGACCGCCTGGTCCACATCGGACTGCGTCAGCTTTTCCGACACAATCCATCTGGATGCTGTGGCACAGGGGCCATTTGCCGTCAAGCTCTTCTGGAATAATGTTCCCGATGACATCCGCGGCTTCGAAATCGAGAAGAAGCTGGCGAATGGAAGCTTCGCCAACATCGCAACGGTTGGCAACCTGCTCAACTACACCGACAAGGTTGGGATCGAACCGCTGAAACCATATGCCTACCGGGTCAAAAAGGCGGGCGGGACAACTCCGACCCTGTTCCAGGATGATTTCAATGCCGGTCTGAATCCGGCAATCTGGAGCTTTGATGTCGGACATTCCTGGAGAACGCCGGATACGGCGGCACTTTTTGCCAATGATGTCATGCTTTCAACCAACAGTAATGGCACTGCCAAACTGTCGTCGCTTGCCGGCAACGTAGAATTCAACTCCATCGCCTCCGGTATCGGCGTGGGCTACAACTATGAATTCATGTCACTCTCCAATCTGACACCTCTGATGGCTGACTTTGATATGCAGCTTGATTACAGCCTGCCGGACGGCGTGATCAGCTCAACTTCCAACAACACCAACTACTACGCTATCCTGCGGCTTGGTTTCAGTTCGCCGGCAGATTCCAATTACACCATCACCCTGGCTCGTCAGAAGTCCCAGCTTTTTGAAAGCGGCTCAGCGACAGCAGGAACGGCAGACAAGAAGAGCCTTACCGATGCCAGGAAAATGACCGGCACTGCAACTTCCTTGAAAAACTGGACTACAGACCAGTTCAAGAACTACTACCTGCAGATGACCTCCGGCGCCAGCAACAGGCAGACCAGGCTGATCAGCGGCAACACGGCCAACACCATTTCCGTGGCCACCGCCTTTGGCAGCCAGATCGCAAGTGGCGACACCTACAGCATCAATTCGATTACCAGCAATGCCTCTATTGTCGGCACAACAACCGTGCTGAACGACACCTTGCCGGGGTGGACAGCCAATCAGTGGGTCGGATTTACACTGAAAATGAACAGCGGCACAAATGCAGGCCAGACAAGGCCGATCACAGCCAATACCACCAGCAGCATTACAGTATCACCCGCATTCAGCACCGCGATCGCCAGCGGTGATTCCTATCAGATCATCGATACCAGTCACCCGGCGCTGGAATCCTATCGACTCGCCTCAACCGAGCCGACCGGGATAAGTGACTTTACGTTTGTAGCCACTGCTGACATATCAGGACAGTTGCGGATGGTGAAAACGACCAATACCGACAACACCGGCAGCATCACCTTCTATACCTCGCCCGGCGGCGGCGCCTGGATACCGGTCAAAAAGTATGATCTCCCGGGCGTGGTGACCCCGACGTTGCTTGCCATCTATCATCTGGCCAACCAAGCCGAAATACCCGGCACAAGTATCAAGGCAGCGGTTGATAATGTGAAGATCACTACTCCGGGTGCTGTCAACCAGAATCCCTACAGCAACGAGGCCCAGGCGGTGACTACAAGCGATGGCACACCGACCGGGACCTGGATTTCCAACACCACCCCGGCCTTCACTGCCGAAGACGGCATATGTCGTCCATGATCCTGCAAAATTTACGAAAGGAGGTACCCGCCATGAAAATGCGCTATTTACGCCCACGAATTGTTGGTAGTGCCGTCGTTCATCCCTGTTGATCTTATTATTAATGGCGGTAATGGGCATTTTCGTCCTTTACCGCCATTTTTATATTTCACACCTGCCCACCTTTTAGCTTTTCGCAATCCGCACCCGCACACTAAAAAGGCATAATTATTGCATTTAAATTAGATGCTATTAATTTAAGCGCAGGTTTATGCCCGCTGCGTAGGTAGTTACGCTGTATTTAACTAATTTGCACCCTTATCCAAGAGCGGCCCGTGATGGCATCGCACGTACTATTTTACATTTATCAGTCATTTAACGGCAACATTACACAATCTTGAGCCAGCAGGGAGGTGCCGTTTGATCTGCGCCAGAAACAAATACTTTTCTTTAATGACATGTGTTGCTGTTTTGTTTGCCATAATGATGCTAAGTACAATAGCCGAGGCAGCGCTCTCATGTAATGGCTGCCACGGAGCACAAACCAGTGGCATACGACCGCAGGACACTTGGTTTCGCAATCCATCCACCGGCGGTTTTCAGGGCAACCATCTCAGCCATATGGGTGACAATGCGACTCAAGCAACCTGTGCCACATGCCATCCGGGCAGCGCCGGCTATACAGCCTCGCACAGAAACGGCAATATACGGATTTCTACCAAAATAAACGATTCACCTGCAACAACTTCCTACAACAACAGAACCACGGCCTGGCCCCAAACCAGCAGCCCTACGCCAGGGAGCTGCAATAGTGTCAACTGTCACTTTGAATCTCCAAGTCCTGACTGGGGAAGCAATCCAGCGGACACCAGTTGCACAAGCTGTCATGGTGCTCCGCCAAACGACGGTGCTCACGGTAAAAAACATGGTGTGCATTATGGCAGTGACACGGCAAGCTGTCCGAAGTGCCACTCCGATCATCTGGCGGAGTCGAATAAATTTGCCCATGCAACCAGTGCAGGTAAACGCTCGCTTGCAGTTAAATTCACAAAATTCCCAAACTTTAGCACCAGCGGTTCCTACACTGGAGATGTAAGCTATCCCGTC
>MHXL01000066.1:3381-5541 GCA_001824455.1 Desulfuromonadaceae bacterium GWB2_53_15 | reverse complement strand
TCAGACATCGAGCGCTGCATAGCCGAAGTTCGCAGTGACGGCTACGACATGCTGCGTACCATGAGCAGACGTCACAGTCACGCGGTCGGCATTAGCGGTTATCTGTCGGGAGCGGAGATCGCCACATACCGGGTGAAAAAGGGTTCGCAACTGGAGGGCAAGGGGCTGCGGGAAGGCACTATCAGAAGCATGTCCGGCGCCACGGTGCTGGTCATCAAACGAGGTGAAGATGTCGTCCCGAACCCGGACCCGGTCTGGGCGTTGCAGGATAACGATATTGTCTTGCTGCTGGGAACGCCCGAACAGCTAACGATGGCCGGCAGACTGTTTGAGACCGGCGGTGGTGGTTATCCCGGCCGGTCTGGCGATACTGGCCACTGAATTCATCTGGGCCAAAAAGCTGCTTGATACCGTAAAAGAGCGCATTCATCGCATGAGAAAAGGAAACGGATGTCAGAACAATCATTGATGTGGGGCGCCTTCGGACTGCTGATGATCGTCATGTTGACGGTCGACCTGGGGATGAACCGCAAAGCCCACAAGGTAACATTTCGCCAGGCACTGACCTGGAGCATAATCTGGGTTTCGCTGGCGCTGTTATTCAATATCGGGATTTATGTCTTTCTGGGAAAAATCAAGGCGCTTGAGTTTTTCACCGGCTATGTAATCGAAAAATCGCTGTCGGTTGATAACCTGTTCGTTTTCATCATGATCTTCGGCTATTTTAAAATCCGCGGCGAGCACCAGGCCCGCATCCTCAAATGGGGCATCATAGGCGCACTGGTCCTGCGGGCACTGTTCATCTTCACCGGCATCGAACTGCTGGAAACCTTCCACTGGATGTTCTACCTGTTCGGCGCTCTGCTGCTGTATACCGCCTGGAAAATGGCCTTTGGAGGAGACGAGGAGGTGCATCCCGACAAAAACCTGCTGGTCATGCTGGCCCGCAAGCTGTTTCCCTTCACGAAGAAGGTGCATGGCGACTGGTTCTTTAAGCGCCGGAATGGTTTGCTGGTAGCCAGTCCGCTGTTTCTGACCCTGGTGATGGTGGAGAGCAGCGACGTGCTGTTTGCCATTGACTCCATACCGGCCATATTTGCCGTAACACTTGACCCGTTCATCGTCTTTACATCCAACATCTTCGCCATCATGGGACTCAGGGCTCTTTATTTCCTGTTGGCCAGCGTAATGGGGATGTTTGTATACCTGAAGTTTGGGATATCATCCATATTGGCTTTTGTCGGCGCTAAGATGATCGCATCAACCATGGGTGTCCACATCCCGATCCAGATTTCGCTGGCGGTCATTATCGGCAGTCTTACTCTGGCGGTAATCGCTTCGCTGACTATCGGAAAAAAAAATGCGCAGCGCCTTTCTGTTAAAAATAAATAATCATAGTCAAAAAAAACCACACCTGGAGGAAATTCAATGAAATGTCCCGTATGTACAACCACCGACCTTTTGATGACTGATCGCCAGGGAATCGAGATCGATTACTGCCCGCAATGCCGGGGGGTATGGCTGGATCGGGGTGAACTGGACAAGATCATCGAACGTTCTGCCACCATTTCCGTGCCGCAACCGGCTGATGTTCCTCAGCCGCGTTACCGTGAACCGGAATACAGGCCTCCACACATCAAGCAGGATCATGATAATCATCATGGTTACAAACAGCACGGTGGAGGACATTATAATCAGCATAAGAAAAAATCGTTATTGAGTGAACTTTTTGATTTTGATTGATTACCCAGCAGCAGCAACCAATCGGGAGCAGTATGGAAAGTGCTATTTTTCTCAGTACATTCGGATTGATCTTTCTGGCGGAGCTGGGTGACAAAACCCAGCTGACTGCGATGGCTCTGGCGCTGCGTTATCCCTGGCAGCGTATTTTTGTGGGCATTGCGGCCGCTTTTTTCGTGCTTAACCTGGCAGCAGTGGTGGTGGGCAAGATTCTGTTCCTGTTGCTGCCGGTCTTCTGGGTGACACTGGTATCTGCTTTGCTCTTTCTCTATTTCGGCTATAGCACCTTGAGGCACGCCTGTAACAGCGAAGCTGATGAAGACGGCCCACCACCAACAGCGGCCACTGCTGTCCGCACCGCCTTCATAATGATTTTCATGGCAGAGTTGGGGGACAAAACCCAGCTGGTGACCGCCAGCC
>MHXL01000066.1:2771-3366 GCA_001824455.1 Desulfuromonadaceae bacterium GWB2_53_15 | reverse complement strand
CTGCTTGGAATATTTGCCGGCAAGCAGTTGATCCGCTTCGTACCGCTCTGCTGGATACACCGAACTGCCGGCTTCATGTTTCTGGTCTTTGGAGTCGTTGCACTCTGGAAACTAAAATACGTGTAACTTGACTACCTAAAATTTATCCAGCCGATATTTTCCTGCCCGCATTCTTGTTGACATACCAGGTATCATATCAGGGAGGTCTGTGCACCATGGATCGAACATTATTCAATACGCTGCTGGCCTATACATTTACCCTGTTCATGCTCTATCTGCTGTTCACCATCCTGTCGCCGTTCCTGGCGGTACTGGTGTGGGCCGGGGCAATCGGCATCATCAGCTATCCGCTTTATGAAAAGCTCCTCAAGCGCTGCCATGGTCGCGAGATCACCGCCGCGCTACTGATGACTACGGCGGTTGTCCTGGCATTGATTGTTCCCTTGGTGGGATTGATCTTCACGCTCTCACGGGAGGCCGCGCTGGCTTATCAATACCTGGAGAGTGCGAACGCAGGCACCTCGGGCAGCGCCATCAACAACATCCTGCAGCATCCGGCGATAACACCCTGGCTGGAAAGGATCAGGGCCCTGAC
>MHXL01000066.1:2604-2747 GCA_001824455.1 Desulfuromonadaceae bacterium GWB2_53_15 | reverse complement strand
TGCCATGCTCCTGCCGGCAGCCAAAAAAGGGATTGCCTACATGCTGAATTATTCAACCGGGGTCGTGAAAAACTTTTTGGGGGTTCTGGTCAAGCTGGTGCTGATGGTAATCACCCTCTTTTTCATCTACAAGGACGGGATGC
>MHXL01000066.1:0-2544 GCA_001824455.1 Desulfuromonadaceae bacterium GWB2_53_15 | reverse complement strand
TTGCAACAACCACCAGGGTACTGGGGGCGGTGATGTATGGGGTCGTGCTGACCTGCCTGGTACAGGGGACGCTCGGCGGTCTCGGTTTCTGGATCGCCGGACTCCCCTCGCCGTTATTGTTTGGCACCCTGATGGCGATCTGTGCGCCGATCCCGTTCATAGGCACCGCCCTGATCTGGCTTCCCGGCGCACTCTTCCTGCTGACGCAAGGCAAAATACTTCACGGAGTATTGCTGATCACCTGGGGTGTGCTGGTGGTAAGTTCCATAGACAACGTCATTCGCCCCCTGTTTATCAGCGGCAGGGCAAAACTCCCGATCCTGGTCATTGCCCTTGGTGTTCTGGGCGGTTTTTTGGCGTTCGGGCTGTCCGGGATCGTGGCGGGACCAGTGATTCTGGCGCTATTTCTGGTTTTTTTCGAGGTCTATCGGGAGAAACTGGTGATAACCGAGGATACTCTTCAATAAATAATGATGTAACCATGTGACTCGGCAATCTTGCGAACCTCATCCTTATCCGTTATCCGGTAGGTTTTACCCTCCAGCAAGAAGGTGTAGCCCCCCTCGCCATCCTCGATTGCATCCGCCAGTAATGCCTCGAATGTCGCCGTTTTTATCATACCGGATCTCCTCTCTACAATTAATCAAGCCCTGCTCACAGCCAGCTTTACCGCATCAACCAACAACTGCACATCCTCTTCCGTGGTCTGCCAAGAGCACATGAAACGCGCGCCGCCGGCCCCTATAAATGAATAGAATCGCCAGCCTGCGTCACGCAGGGCAGTGGCGACCACGCCGGGCATTTCCACGAAAACCGAATTTGCCTGACAGGGATACATACTCTTTATGCCGTCAATCGCAGACAGCTCACGATCCAGCAGCGCTGCACAATGATTGGCATGACGGGCGTTGCGCAGCCAGGCGCCGCTCTTCAGCATGCCGATCCAGGGGGCTGACATGAAGCGCATCTTGGAGGCCAGCTGGCCGGCCTGTTTACAGCGGTATTCAAATTCATAAGCCAGGTCCCGGTCGAAGAAGACTACCGCCTCCCCAAGCGCCATGCCGTTTTTGGCGCCTCCCAGGCAGAGCACGTCCACACCAGCTTTCCAGGAAATTTCCGCTGGTGAAACCTCCAGGGATGCAACCGCATTGGCAAAACGTGAGCCGTCCATATGGGTCCGCAGCCCATGGCGCTTGGCCAGCTCACTGCAGGCGCCAATCTCTTGCGCGGTATAGACGGTCCCCAGTTCCGTGGCCTGGGTCAAACTCAGAACATGCGGCTTGGGGTAATGGATGTCGCTACGCCGCGTGATAACCTGCTCCACCGCAGCCAGATCCAGCTTGCCGAACGCCCCGGCCGCAAGCAGGAGCTTGGTTCCGTTGGAAAAGAATTCCGGGGCTCCACATTCATCGGTTTCGGCGTGTGCCATCTCATGGCAGATGACACTGTGATAAGAACGGCACAGCGATGCCAGAGCCAAAGAATTGGCGGCCGTGCCGTTGAAAACAAAGAAAACCTGACAATCGGTCTCAAACAGGTCGCGAATACCCTCACAGGCAGCCTCTGTCCAGGCATCATCCCCGTAGGACGTGCAAAAACCGCGATTGGCCTCCGCCATCGCCTGCCAGGCTTCGGGGCAGATACCGGCATAGTTGTCGCTGGCAAACTGGTTGAAAATCCGTCCACAAAACGTGTTGTCCACATCAGCCATTGTCATGAGCCTCCCTTTACGGCAGCCACACTATCATGCAAACCACTGATTTACCAGACAATCATGAGCTCTAGCGCGACTAGGACTTGAATATAGTTCTGCAAACGCCTAATATGCAGCCAGGATTTCACTGCACAAGGAAGAAAACATGCGTTACAGCCGAATGAGATTTTCACACAAAATCGTACTTATCACCCTGTTCACCACCCTGCTGGTTGGATTCAGCGTGTTGCGCACGCCCTCCCAGACCGGTGAACCGGGTGCGTCACCGCACGACAAGGCCCTGGAGGATCTCTCCCGAGTCGAGTATCCGAGCCTGAAGGAGATCAGGTGGCATGCCCACTTTGTGAATCCGCATGAATCACTGGAATCGCTCTTCGGGGCCGACTGGGTCCATGTGGCCCGTTTCAATCGGATTGACCGGCGCCATGTCTATCCCGGCATGACCATCAAGGTACCCGATTCGATGGCCGACATCCGCGGCTATTCGCCCCTGCCCCGGTTGTACGACCCGGCTCGTCGCCACGAAAAATATATCCTGGTGGATATCAACGAGCAGTGGCTGGGGGCCTACGAGCACGGCAAGTTGGTCTTTTCAGCGCCGGCCGCCACCGGCAAGGCGGGAACCGAGACCCCCACCGGCCTGTTCCGCATTGATGCGCGCCACTTGACCCACACCTCGTCGCTGTACAAGACCGCCAACGACGAAGAGCAATATCCCATGGATAATGCCATGCGCTTTCATATCGGCCAAGACAATGTCTCCTACTGGCTGCATGCCCGCGACCTTCCGGGTCGGCCCGCCTCCCACGGCTGTATCGGCCTGTTCGATG
>MHXL01000065.1 GCA_001824455.1 Desulfuromonadaceae bacterium GWB2_53_15 | reverse complement strand
CCCTGGCTATTCGTTGCCGAGCAACGAACAGTTCAAACCGACCATGCCGGTGGCTCCGACGCTGAACGCACCAACCGGCGTCACCAATACCCAGATGGTTCTGGGGTGGAACGCGCCCACCGGGGCAACTACCTATACCCTGCAGAAAAAGCTGTCTACTGAACCGGATACCAGCTTCGCCAACATCACGACCCCCAACAACTGCACCAACATAGCAGCTACCAGCTGCACCGTCACCGGACTGACGCCGAACATCACCTACAGCTTCCGGGTCATGGCCACCAATACCGGCGGCAGTTCGGCCTGGAGCAACGTGCAGCCCGGCACCGCTGCGCTGGCAGTGCCGACCTGGGCTACGTCCCCCGCGACACCAACCAACATATTCAACACCGGCATGACCCTGACCTGGGTAAACCCTGTTGTCAGCGGTGCGAATCTGACCTCCTATGAACTGCAAAAAGAGGATACAACAACGCCCAGCGGATGGGTCGCCTCAGGTTGTACCTTGAACGGCAGCACTCTCAGTTGCAATGTTACCGGACTGACACCTGACCATGTGTACAATTTCAGAGTCAGGGCGAACAATGCTGCCGGGTCTTCGGGCTGGAGTGCCCTGAAAACCGCCACAGCAGCCCTGGGGGTGCCAACACTGAACGCTGCCACCGCTATAACCGATAGCCAGATGACTCTGACCTGGAACAACAACATCTACAATGCCACCAAGTACACACTGCAACGCGACGGTGTCGATGTTGGCACCTGCACGGACATTGGCGTCGGCACTTGTACCGTTACCGGATTAAGCCCAAATGTGACTTATAATTATAAAGTCAAGGCCGGCAATGCTTCCGGATATTCCGCCTTGAGCGATAACATTGCCGCTAAGACGATTCTCGGCACACCGAATCTGATCAGCGCCACCGGGGGAGCTTTGAATATTGTTCTGGTCTGGTCATCCGTTCCTGAAGCTAGCGGATATACCATCGAGAAATCGACTTGCACCGACAGTACCAATCCAACCACCTGCAGAGGCGCTGATGCTTCATATGGAGTATGGGGTAATCATGCTACGGGCGTGTCAGGCACAACATCCACCATATCCTCTCTGGCTGCAGGCACCAATTACCGGTTCAGAATTACCGCCACTGCAACCGGCAATTCATCCCTCGTCAGCAACGTTCTGTATGCCTGGACAAATCTCACCACCCCGACCCTGACGGTTACACCGGCGAGTTCCACAGCGTTGACCCTTAACTGGGGCGCGCAGCCGGGCGAAACCAACTATGCCGTGGAGGTCAGCACCACCGGAATCGGCGGCACATATACCGCAATTCCGGGTGCGACGGCCCTGGCAACAAATACCATAACCTATACACATACCGGCCTCGCGCTGGCAACCGAATATTGTTATCAGGTAAAGGCGTACAGCACTGAAACGAACCCCCCGCCTGCGGTCTACAGCACTCCTCCACAGTGTAAGACAACTCCGCCCAATGCGCCTGCACTCTCGGTTGCCCAAACCCAGTATGAATCCTCGTACACCGTTATTGAGGATCCGACTAAAAACTGGACTATTGCTGATTACTGGATCAATCAACCGGTGGTGATCACCTCCGGCGGGAACACCTATACCAAGAAGATTGCCGGCAGCGTCCAGACCGCCATGTATGCAAGCCCGGCATTTACAAGCGAGACCATCAACCAGGGCGACAGCTACGTTATCCTTCAGACGGTCAGCAGTGTGGCAACCGGTAACGATGGCGGCTATTCCCTGGAAAGTCTCAGTGACGGATCCAAACCATGGGGAAACAGTCGGCAATGGGTCGGGTACAAGATCAAAATTATCAACAGTGTCAATACCGCCAATATCGGGCAGGAACGGGTAATAACCCTGAATAGCGCCACCAGCTACTTTATGGGGTCTCCTCTACCTGCTGCGATTGTTGCCGGCGACACCTACCAGATCGCTTCCTTCTTCGGTACAGCCACCGCAGCAGGCACCACCACGCAGCTTAACCACACCGGATCCGGCTGGACGGCAAACGCCTGGACCGGCTATTACCTGATGATGACCTCGGGCGCCAACAACGGCCATGCGCGCAGAATCACAAGCAACACAACCACCACGCTCACCACCGACGCATTCCCCAATGCATCTAATTTAGCCGACACCTACCTGATTGCGCCGGTGGCACAGATAGGTTCTTATTTCTGCAAAGCGTTGTCTGGTGGTACCCAAACAACATTTTCGGAGAATCTGACGCTTTCCGGCAATTGGGGCGGGTGGGGGTGGTCTACAGACATGTTGAAAGACTATTACGTAATAATGACCTCGGGAAGCAACACGGGCCAGATAAGGAAGATCGCAAGCAACACCACCTCGGGAGCGGTTACTGTAACATTGCCGTTTAGCAGCAGTGTTGCCCAGAACGACACCTATCTGATTGCGTCGGCCGCACAGATCGCATCATATCGCGGCAATGCGGTGGGCAGCCCCGGTAACAGCGCCACAGAGCTTGTCGATACGGCAAATTACTGGGGAACAAATAACTGGACAGGCGCTTACCTGATCATGACCTCTGGTAGTAACGACGGCCAGTCGCGCATGATCGCGGGCATGACCGCCACGACACTCACGGTTTCACCACCATTTACCGGTTATATCAATGCTTCAGACAGTTATATGATCTCTGCATTAACAGCCACAAAAGGTAGCGGGACCATATCAACGACCGTGGCCGCTAACCCAAGCCTGCCCTATAAAGGGACATCAAAACTGACGCTGACAAACGGTGAGGCCGAATTTTCCTCCGTGGCTCCCGGCTTTGCCAACAATTACAACTATGAACTCTTATGGATGAATTTCCCTGCTATACCTACGATCACCGGAATCGGTTCCTGGTCCGAAAAGGTTCCAATTACCATCTCCAATTTCCAACCAAACTATCAGACTAAAATCACCATAACAAAGGCAAATTATCCCGGCATGCGGGATGGTTATGAGGATGTCAGGTTTTATGACGAGACTGCCAAGGCCGAGCTTCCGTACTGGATTGATTCCTCAAGTGCCGCTTCCGCCACGATCTGGTTCAAAACCGGTACTTACAACAATGTCTACATGTATTATGGTAATCCGTCTGCGGCCAGCGCCAGCAATGGGGCAGCTACTTTTGAATTTTTTGACGATTTTGATGGCACTACTCTTGGAGCCGCATGGGCAAAGAGCACGGCAGGCCCCGGCAGCATAACTGTTGGATCAGGTGTCGTCACCATGGATGCTCCAGGCTATGCAACCGCCAACATTAACAAAAGCCTGGCAGTTGAGAATCTGGCAGAGGCACGGATCAAAGTGGCCAGTATTTACTCCTCTCCCATCCGGATCAGGCCGATGACCACCGGAATAAGTGCTGGTGATGCGGGATTTTTCTCTGACGGCAGCCCTTTGGTTTATTTCGGCGGTTGGACAGCCACTGCTTATCCTCAGGATGCCTATTTCCGCTTGCGCCAGACCTATAGCAGCGCAACCAAAGCTTGGGGCCTTTATAATGAAACCACTGGTGCGGCAATTTATGCAAACACCCATACCGGAACTCCCAGCAGCATTAGTTTCTCACTGGGTGACAGTACGGGTTCCTCCGCTAAAGGGAAGATTATTCTTGACTGGATCTATGTCCGCAAATACGCGGCCACGGAACCATCTGCCACGGCAGGGACAACACTCTACAGCATCATATCCGCAGATTTCGACACACAGTTAGACTACAATGTGTTGAGCGGCCTGATACCGGCAAGCTCCGCACTCCCCTATTTATACCTGCAGAATACCTACGCCTCGGCAAGGATTGATTTTTCGTCACCGAATGCGCCGATTGCCAAAAATTATCAATCCTACATTTATCGCGGCAGAACGCCACTGCAGGAAACCGGTCGGGCCATGACATACATATCGGCCTCAAAGACCCTGACCGATAGCAGGACCATGCCCAATGGCACAACACCCTGGAAAAACTGGACCACCGATCAGTGGAAAAATTACTATATCCAGATCCTATCCGGTCCCAATAACCAGCTGGTCAGAAAGGTTACCGCCAACACGGTAAACAGCATCACCCTGGACAGCGAGTTCCCCAAAGACCCCTCCGGAGTGTCAGGAATAGCCGCTGCCAGCGGAAACAGCAATACCAAACTTGTTGATTCCACCGGCACGACAAACTGGGTTACCAATATCTGGGTGAATTACTTTCTGGTTATGGTTGACGGCCCCAATGCCGGCAAATCAATGAGAATCGCCGGCAATGACGCCACCAGCGTTACAGTGGAGGGGACCGGTTTTGCCTCTCCGATTGCCAGCGGCAATTCCTACAGGATCTCCGGCGATTACTACCGGATCAATGCCATTACCGGCAATGCCGTCACAAACGGAGGCACTGTGGACGGTTTAAACAACACCAATGCCGTGCTTATAGATTCATCGAAAAACACAGGTTCTACCCTGCCGCTCAAGGACTGGACTCCTGGCCAGTGGACAGGCTTCTATCTGTATATATCCAGCGGTCCCAATATCGGTCTGTTCAGAACCATCACCGGCAATACCGCCAGCAGCATTACCGTTGATCCCCCGTTTCCGTACCAGATCATCAGTGGTGACAGCTATTCGATATTTGATCCAAGGCCGGAAGCACAGGCCATTGAAGCTTACTGGACCCAGATATACGATCCTGTCGCAGGTGTTCAGGATTACCAGATGTTCCCGACCAGCGATGTGTCCGGAAGATTCAGATATTCTAAAACCGGCGGCAGCATGAAGCTCTATACGGCACCAACCGGGGGAGCGTGGCAGTTGAGAAGGCAGCTGGATTTGTCGGTTACTGACACGTTCACGCCAATCAGGTATTGGATATACCAGCAGGGCAAACTTCCACATACTGCCGGAACTAGCCAACAGACGAAGATCTACAACTTCCAGCTGACCGCCACACCGCCGGTAGCGACAAGTATGAATTTCTCCAATTTTTCACCGGAAGTCGGGCATTTTTACCAGCGGCCGGACCGAACCCCGGTTATGACCACCACTCCGCTGGAGATATCATGGAATAAAATTGATACAGCCATCAATGGTTATCAGGTTGAAAGGTGCCTGTCGTCAGACCACCAGGTTCCGACGGTTCGTACTGTAGGCGCCTGTACGACCTTTGATCAGGCCCAGCCGGTAGACGGCACCACCAGAATAATCAATACACCATCCATCGCAGGATTAACTGCCGGCTATACCTACAGATTCCGGGTGAGAGCCAAGTATAACGCGACAGATTATACTGCCTGGAGTGACGAACGGTGGTATACGGTAACCCCGCCGGCGTCGGTCATGACTGCACCAACTGCGGCAAGTGCAACTACTACCCAGCTGACCCCGACCTGGACCAATGTCAATGGTGACAATGGCTATAAACTGCTCTGGAAAGTCCGTTCCGGGGCTAGCTGCACCGATGACAACTGGAACACACCTATCGTTCAGGCGATCAATACCATAACCTACAACCATGCCGGCCTGACCCCCGGTACCTTTTATTGCTACAAGATTCAGGCTGTCGGCCCGTCCGGACCACCGGTTACCCCGGATTCCCCTTACAGCAACATCGTTACACAATCGACAAAACCGCTGGCACCGGGCACAATTACCTTCAGCGGAATCACCGCTTCGTCCATTACCTTGACCTGGCCGCACGTCACCGGCAATAACGGCTATCAGGTTGATCGCAGCCTCAATAACTCTACATGGACGACCAATGTCGGCAG
>MHXL01000064.1:6733-18040 GCA_001824455.1 Desulfuromonadaceae bacterium GWB2_53_15 | reverse complement strand
GTTCAATGCTTGAGATGTCCAGTGATTCAGCCTTGTTGCCACCTTCATGCCGGGGGCGGCTGGTCAGGGCGATCATGGTTGAGAGGGAATTTTGCTGCGATAGATATTTCCGGTATCGATCATAGAATTGATCCAGCTTCCCCCACGACCCCCAGCGGCCATATGCCGAGATGGCGCCATGCAGATACATGGTGGCTATCTGTTCACGTCCCATCTCCAGATAAAATTCTGCGGCCAGTTCATTGGCAAGAGCTTCTTCATGAATATAATGGTTCTCCTGCGCTCCTGCTATGGCCTTGTCGAAATATTCCATTGCCGCAAGTGGATCGTCGGACATGCGTAATCTCTGTGCCTCAACGAGATAGAATTTGTGTTGGTGATTGATCGGACACGCCTGCGCTTTAAGTCGAAGCCGCTCTCGTCGCACGGCAATAATTCCCAATAGTTTATCTTTTTCTTGTCCGGCCACACCCGGCAGGGCATCCATAATACTGAGACAGATGTAAAAATCAGCAGGAAGAAGCGCTGTAGCGCCTCCCAGGGGCAGCTCATTTGCGCGCAAAGATGCTTCCAGGGCCGGAGATGTTTGCCGATAAATGAACAGGGTCATCATTTCGTGACAGGCTGATATTTCCTGAACCGTCTGGTCCGCACCCACATGCCAGTTCAGCAAGGTATCAGGAAGAGACCGTAATTCCATTCTGGATTGATACGAAGTTTCCACACCATTCTTGAGCGACCGGCAAACTTGCTCCAGACGCAACAATCCAAGGGCAATCCTTTCCATGCCGATACGTTGATTTTTGTCGTGATATTCGTGGATCATGCTTTCCAGTTGCGATAATTCCATACCGGAATGAAGGGCTGTTTCACAGCAATAATAGGTAGATATGCTGGCGGTCATCAGATCGCCGCTTTCGAGGCCGATCCGATAGGATTTTATAAAGTCACTAACAAGAGAATCCAGGTGTAATCGCCAGCAGTTAATGTCCACTGTAAGCAGGAAGTTGCAAAAAGAATGTAAGCGGGGTGCTGCGGAATTATTCATCAGTTCAGTACCGCGATCGGCAATCTTGTATCCGTTTGCATAGTCATCCAGAAGATAGCAAAGCATTCCACCAGCCATGATATAGGCGAGAGATGACTCAGGACTGTTTGGGTGCAACAGGGCAAGGTTGAAGAGTTTGTGTCCGATAACAAGATACAGATGATGATTTACCGTTCCGGCAATTATGGCTGCTCGCGTCAACAGCCTCATTGCTGCGGTGCATTCGGCATCGGTTGTGACTTCTGTTCCCAAAAGAGGTTTGGAGAGTGTGGCATGAACCGCTCTCTGGGTCGCGATAATTGCAGCTTTGACTTCATCTTGTGAAGGGTCTGCAGGCACCTCGACCCCCAAAAGCTTAACGACTTCCAGGCTTATCCTGATTGCTTCCGCCTCCTGTAACTTTGCATGTTTGAGCGCGATCAGTGTTTCATATGCAGGTATTTTATCAAGAAGGTTATTGGCGTTGGTGATAACAAGATGGACAAAACGGTCGGCTTCATGGAAGTTTACAGTCAGGAAAGCCGCCTCGGCAGCTTCGGTATGGATAGCCAGGGCCAGTTCGTAATTTAAGCTCCACGCGCTATCGGCAAGCAGAGTCAGTCCACTGGTAAAATAATGAAAAGCAGCAGGGAATGCGGCTGCCGACTTGGCTAACCGTCCTGCCGCCAGGTTCATATGGGCCGTTCTTTCCCTCTCTTCAGGGTCCTTTATCAACGCCAAGGCATTATTCAAATGGTCGAGAACGGTAAATATCCTTGGCTCTGCCAGGTTTTTTCCCTCACGTTCAGCAATGAGCCTGCCAATGCGCAGGTGTGTTGCCGCGCGCTCCGGCTCCGGACTTAGTGAGTATACGCACTCCTGCAGGTGATCGTGCTCAAACTGATAACCATCCTCATTCTTCAGCAGAATACGGACATTGCATGCTTCGAGAAGGTCGGCCTCGACTTTTTCCCGTGTTGATGAGCAGACAGCCGCCAGTATTTCGGTATCGATCGGTCGGCCCAAGGCCGCAGCCATTGAAACGGTATGTCGAATCCCCTCCGACATCATGCTGATTTTACGCAGAGTCAGGTCGATAACGTTTTCAGTGGTTTCATGTCCGGCAATACTGGGCAGATGCCAACCCCAGGAGGCATCGTCTTTCAGTTGCAGCAGACCGGCTTCGTGAATGCTTGTCAGGAAAGCCTTGGCATAGAACGCATTTCCACCGGTTTTCTGGAATACCAGATCGGCAAGTGGAGCCGCATCCTTCAGCTTCATCCGCATGGATTCGGCGACAAACTGCCGTATGTCCTGCAATTCAAGTGGCGCCAGGTTCAAGGCCTCATACGGAATATGCTTTTCATCAACCCTTCTCATCGACTGCATCAAGGGGTGCCGTTGGTTTACCTCACTGCTCCGGTACGCTCCCAAGAGAAGAAAATTATTCAAACCTTTTTCCAGAACACCTTCGATCAGCTCCAGACTTGACTGATCCGCCCACTGCAGGTCGTCAAGAAACAGCACCAACGGGTGTCCTTCTGTGGTCAAGGCCTTCAGGGTGAGGATAAAACAGAGTAGAAAGCGGTTTCTTGATTCGATCGCATCAAGCTCGACAATCGGCGGGATCTCCCCGAAGATCTCCCTCATTTCCGGAACGACCTCCACGATTACGCCGAGGTTTTGACCGAGAGAACTTTCAAGTTTGGCACGGAATTGTATTTCCAGTTCTTTTTCATCGGACATGACCCGCCGCCAGAGATCGAGCAGTGCCTCCCGAATGCCGCTGTACGGTGTCTCACGTTCCAGGACATCATATTTACCGGAAATAAACCAGCCTTGTTGTGCGAATACATTTTTTCTTAGTTCGTTGACCAGGGTGGTCTTTCCGACGCCAGGATAACCGGCCACCATGACCACCTGTTGCTTCCCTCGGGCAGCTTTGCTGAAACAGTTCAGCAACTTTTTGATTTCCAGCTCTCTGCCGTAAAACCGTTGATGCAGCTCGAAGCGCGAGGGCGGATCATATTCTGCCAGCTCAAATTGCCGGATCAAACCGGTTGACTCCAATTCGCCAAGACACTTTTCAATGTCCCGCTGCAGTCCATGCCCACCCTGATAGCGGTCCTCCGCCGACTTTGCCATCAATTTCAGGATTATTTCGGCGAGAATGGGGGGTACATCAGGATTAATATCGTTTGCCGCCGGCGGTTGTTTTGCCACATGGGCGTGAACCAGTGCCAGGGGATCATCCGATTCAAAGGGAAGACGTCCTGTAACGATCTGAAATAGTGTCACGCCAAGAGAGTAAAAGTCTGTACGGTAATCTACCAGCTGATTGGTTCGTCCGGAAAGTTCCGGAGACATATAGGCTGGAGAGGTTTCAAGCATCCTGGCATACTGCACTCGCTGGACCGTCCTGGGTACCTGTGTAGCTGCGCCCAATCCATGCAGTAGAATTTCATCGGTTTCACAGTTGATCAGGATATTGCCGGGCTGAATGTCCCGGTGGAGGTAGCCTGCCTGATGCAGCGCAGCCAACGTATCGGCAAGGCTGCCGGCGACCTTCAAGGCCAGTTTCAATTCCAGCGCCCCTTGACGGAGTATGCTGTCCAGCGGTTGGTAACCGGAATCCTCCAGGACCAGGATTGAACGGGCGTTCACTTCCAGCAGCTTGAGCGGGCGGATAATGCCATTGATTTGAAGCTGCTGGCAGACCTCATACTCTCGGCGCAATCGTCTGCAGGCAATTTTTAAATCAGTGCCCGATTTGGTTGCCTTGAGAATAACCGGCTTTCCATCCTGAGCGGATGATTTGTAGAGGGTGTAAAATTCACCATCACCAATTTCAATTTTGTCATTAACCCATTCCATAGCAAACCACCCTTCTTTGACGTGACCGCCCAACTATTTTGATGAGCAATATTGCATATCTAATATCCAAAGACAATATATTGTCCCCTAATCCCTGCTTTTCCAAAAAAACAGCCTGATTTCAGATTAAAATTCAACTTAAAATATAAAAAGCGCCACCAGGTGCAATATATTGTCCCTGTCTTCAAACAGAGAATAGCGATGCCGGAATCACAAAAAAAACCCTCCTCAGCCATATGCCAAGGAGGGATTTTAAGTACTTACTGCTGAAAGTCCATCAAATCAATTATTCACCCATCTGAGCAACAACTTCTTTGATCGAGTCTTCCAGGCCGCTCAGGAACCATTCGAAGTCCTCGCGTGTTGTGGTGTAGTTCGGGTATGCACGGCAGATAGTTTCGTCATTGATGGAGAACATGGTGTGAACCCTGTGTTTGCCGGACAGGGTCGCGCAGATAGGGATGGTGTAGTACTCACCTTTTGCGTTGGCGCCGTACTTGACGCCGATCATGTAACCTCTGCCACGAACTTCCTTGATGACATTCGGATATTTCTCTTTCAGTTCATTCAGTCTGCCATGGAGATATGCACCTTCAGATCGAATATGCTCGGCAACATTGTTTTCAATCATGAACTGGAGCGATGAAAGCGCCAAAGCGCCGCTGATCTGGTTGTCCTGATAGGTTGCAGTATGATGAAAACAGGAGTCATTTGAGCCATACGCCGCCATATAGAGATCATCTGTCGCCTGGCAGCCGCCCAGCGGCAGAACGCCGCCGGAAATACCTTTGGCAAAGGTAAATGCATCCGGCTGGAAGTCCTTATAGTGCTGCCATGCCCAGATATGTCCGGTGCGGCAACTGCCGGCCTGAACTTCATCAAGCACCAGGTATGTATCGTACTTGTCGCACAGCTTGCGGACAGCCGGGAAATAATCTTCCGGCGGAACAACGATACCACCTTCCCCCTGGATGGTTTCGGCAAAGAAAGCAATAACGTCGCCCTTTGCCAGTTCTGCCTCAACTGCGGCAAGGTCGCCGTATGGTACCCAGGAGTAGCCAGGAAGGTCCTCGCCCTGCCACTGACGCCATTTTGGTTTGCCAGCGAGATTAACAGTTGCGGAAGATTTCCCGTGGAAGGCGTTGAGGGTGCCAAGTAGTCTGGTTTTGCCTTTTTTGGTTCTGTGGGCGGCAATCTTGACCATTTTAATCGCGGTTTCGTTAGCCTCCATACCGCCGCCGCCGCAGACAACAGTGCGGGTAAGCCCCGGGGTAACGAGAGACATGTTGTGGGAGAAGGCCGCAGTTGTCTGATGAACCATCAGCGGATCCATTGTCAGAGGCTTGGAGTCAAGATATTTCTTGATGTTATTGTTGAGGAAAGGGTTGTTGATGCCGAGGCAATAAACGCCAACGGATCCAACGAAATCAAGGTGCTTGTTGCCATCGGTATCCCACAGATAGCAACCTTCTGCTTTGGCAATAACGCCAGATGCGCCCAACTGAAGGGCCAGCTCCGTCCTGTTCTTATTGTTGTGTTTTAGTTGCAGTGCGGTGGCTGTCTCCTTGTCCAATGCCATTGCATCATCGAACGTAAGAAAACTCGGATACAACTTCTTTACCTCTGTAAATGCCATTGTAACTTCCTCCTTTTTTAATTGTCACTGCCGACGTTACGCCAGATCAGTGTATTCGAATCTACATTTTTCTGTCTTTACTCTGCTCAGCCGTATACTAGTTATCAATAATTGTGCCAACTTGCCCCCGCCACAGTAGCCGTGCCTATCAGTCCAATATAGTTGATATTTTTCATCTAAACAGACAACAGCATTCATGCAGACCTAACCCAGCGGTCAACATGTTGCACCCAACTCCACAATAAAGTCCAATATGTTGTGACTTTTGGCGATGGTGTTTCGGATTTTCTCTGCAAAACAGGTTATGAGGGTGGGGCTTAATGATGTTTGTTGGAAATAATCATTATGATATTAGCTTGTTATTGTAGTTAATTAAGACTTGGAGAATCCTTTGGCATGTTATGTGCTTTTCGTATACGCCAACATTCATTAAGATACTTCTTTGCGAATAGACAGATGTCAGGACGATGATGCGGAATGAGTTTTAGAATAGAGACACAACAAATTGGTGCAGGAGCTATTGTCCTGATCAGCGGTGAACTTACAGGCCGCGGAGTTGTTGAACTGGAAGAATTCTGCCGGAAGACAGGCGTACCAATCTGCCTTGATCTTGACGATCTTCGTTTGATAGAAAGCGATGGTGTGGAATTGATTCGTGAACTGGTTACACGCGGAGTGAAGCTTTTGCGGGTCAGCCCATACCATAAGCTACTTCTGGGGTGTTATGACGAATGATTCATATGCGGCCAATACATTTAATATAGCTACATTTTGCAGCACATAATGAAAGGGGCAAAACAGACATGGAACATCAGGCATCAGTAGAGGAATACGGATACAAACAGGAGTTGAAACGGTCCCTGGGTGTCAGAGACCTGGTTATTTTCGGAATTATCTTCATGTCACCAGCCTCGTGTATGACACTGTTTGGGCTCATGACGACAATTTCACAGGGGCATAACGTTATCGCCTACGCCATCGGTTTCATTGCGATGCTTTTTACCGCTTACAGCTATGGAAAGATGGTGGAAGCATTCCCGATTGCCGGTTCAGCCTACAGTTATACCCAAAGAGCGGTGAGCCCCAAGCTCGGTTTCATCGCCGGCTGGGTCATGCTGATGGATTACTTTCTGATCCCGCTGCTGCTGTATGTGATCAGCTCCATTTATGCTCATGAAATGATACCGCAAATACCTTTATGGGGCTGGATTCTGATCTACGTGATCCCGGTATCCTATATCAATATCAGAGGAGTTGAAGTTGCGGCTAAGACAAACACCGTTGTCTCCGCACTCTTGATTGCTGCCCTGCTGGCATTTGTCATAGCAGCCATCCACTATGCGGTTACCGGAACTGGCGTCTCCCTGTTTTCCATGAATGCGATTTACAATCCCAAGATGTTTTCCATGAAAGCTGTGATTTCCGCGTCTGTGCTGGCAGTATTATCCTATCTGGGCTTTGACAGCATAACGACCTTGGCTGAAGAGGTACATGATTCCGCCAAGAAAATAAAACTCGCCATATTTATCGCCTTGACCTTGCAATCTGTTCTCTACTTTTCCCTGTCCTATTTTGCCACCGTCGTAGCCCCTGATTTTACCACCATCACGAATCCTGATACCGCCTTTTTTGAATTGACCTATAAAGTTGGCGGTTCTGCACTGCAGATCTTCATAACCCTTGTAATCATCATTTCCGGCGCATCTACGGCATTGGCCGGCCAGGCGGCAGCCAGCCGTCTGCTTTATGGCATGGGCAGAGACAAGCTGATCCCCGGCGCGTTCTTCGCCTATCTGCATCCTACCTATAGAACCCCGACCTACAGCATCCTGTTCATGGCTGTTGCCGGTATTGCCGGCGCTCTTACCATCAGCTTTGCTACTCTTGCCGATTTGGTTGCCTTCGGCGGTCTGTTCGGATTCATTTGCGTCAATCTTTCAGTCATTTTTCACTATTATATCAAGTGCAAGAGCGGAAAAATCGTCAGGCACGTTATCTTCCCGTTACTGGGAATGATTATTTGCGCTTACATCCTGTACGGCATGTCCACCCTGGCAAAGACAGTCGGTTTCAGCTGGATGGGCGTTGGGATTATTTATCTGGTAGTGCGTTCTTTTGCTTCGCAGAACTTCAAGGATCTCCTTGAAAATAATTCATTAGTTAATCCGGATGCGATATGTGCGTTGGATGATTAGATTTAAGATGACCAGAATCCTCAGCAGAGACCTTATAAATTACGTCAATGGAGACAGGAGAAGCAAATGACGAGAATTCTACGAATTAATCTGACAAGAAAAGAAAGCTCTTGGGATGTTATTCCGGAAGCATACAGCGGCATGGGCGGACGAGGGCTCTCCTCTGCGATAATTTCGGCAGAAGTCCCTGCCATGACGGACGCCATGGGACCGGACAATATCATCGTGCTTGCCCCGGGAATTCTGGCGGCCACAACGTTTCCCAATAACGGCCGTCTGTCGGTGGGGGGCAAAAGCCCGTTGACCGGTACCATCAAAGAGGCCAATGCAGGTGGGGCTGCAGCGCAGAAGATCGCCCGCTTGGGAATAGCAGCGGTCATAATCCAGGGAGTTTCCACTGAACCTGTGACCGTGGTGATCAAAAACGATGAGGTGACGTTTCATTCAGCAGCCTCGCTCTGGGGAAAGGGTAACTTTGCTGCGGTAGATCTGCTGAAAGAAGAGTATCCCGGTACGGCTCTGATTACAGTTGGTCCGGCTGGGGAAAAGGGTCTCAAGGCATCAGCAATTATCGTCACTACTAATGATTATCATCTGCGCGCTGCAGCGCGCGGCGGATTGGGAGCCGTACTGGGTGCCAAAAAGGTCAAGGCGGTTGTGATTGATGACACGGGCGGCCCAGGGATAGTGATCGCCGAACCGGGTAAATTCAAGGATGCATCTAAAAAAGTTACAGACCTGATTCTCAAACACCCGCTTATCGGCGGCTTGCGGGCCTTTGGCACACCGCTGCTCGTGGGGCTAATGAACGAAATGGGCGGCTTGGCAACCAAAAACTTCTCCCGAGGCAAGTTTGAAGGAGCAGAGAAGATCGGTGGCGAGGCTTTTGCAAAGGTGCTTGGCGAAAGAAAAAATGCGGCTGCGGCCCATGGCTGCATGCGGGGCTGTATTGTCCAATGCTCGCAAATCTACACCGATGAACAGGGGGAAGTCATAACAACCGGTCTGGAATTCGAGACAGTTGGCCTGGCCGGAAGCAACTGCGAAGTTGACGACCTGGACGCCATTGCCCGTTTTGATAGAGCCTGTGACGACCTGGGTCTTGACACCATCGATGTTGCCTGTGCCATTGGTGTGGCCATGGAAGCAGGACGCATCCCTTGGGGCGATGGCGAAAAGCTTGCTGAAGTTGTTAAATCTATCTACACAGAAGACCAGCTTGGCCTGTTGGTCGGCAATGGATGTACCGCAACAGGCAAAGCACTTGGCGTGACTAGAATCCCGACGGTCAAGGGACAGGCGCTATCCGCCTACGATCCCCGGATACTCAAGGGAACAGGCGTGACCTACGCAACCTCCACCATGGGCGCCGATCACACCTGCGGCAATGCGATTCCCAGCCCGGCAAACCCCGGCTACGACGCGTCCAGCCCAAAAGGGCAAAATGAGATATCGGCTTTCCTGCAATCCTATTTCGCCGCCATCGATTCCCTGGGTATGTGCCTGTTTGCTTCCTTGCCGCTGCTTGATGCCCCAGATCTTCAGCAGCACCTGGTGGACGTAGTCTCAGCCAAACTCGGCATTGAACTGCCGCCTGGCTATGTCATGGAAATGGGCAGGAGCGTCTGTTGCCAGGAGCGGGAATTCAATAAATTGGCCGGATTCGGTCCCAAGGACGACCGGCTCCCGGATTTTTTCAGCAAGGAACGGCTGATTCCTGGCGGGAGTCTGTTTGACGTGGCGGATGAAGATCTCGATAAGGTTTACGCTGATTAGATAAAACATAACGGATTTCGGTTTATCAAAAGTCAAGGAGACCTAAGTCATGCATGTCGCCACATTGGGCTCAAAGAGCAATGGAGATCAGTGCATTACCAATAGTCGGTGGTTAAAGGAACAGCTGAATCCCTATTTTTTTGTTGCCATGAAGGACGAGCCGGAGGCGATCGAGGTCCTCGCGCGCGATCTCGGAGTCCTTCAACGCAACCGGCGCATTATCCTGGCGGATCGGGAGAAGGCGCTCATCCTGGCAATGGTAAACAAGCCGGGAACATTGTACGACACCTTGCGTAGCATCCCGGAAAAAGAAATCTCCTATGCCATGATCGCCCATTCCGAGGGGGCGATGCCGGGCTTGAAACAGACGCTGGAGATCCAGCGCTTTGAGTTTGACCGAAAGAGCAATCAAGAAATCACAGATGGAGCTGAAACCTCGATTCCAGTCGGCCTGCGAAAGCAGATTGTAAAGGAATTGAAAGCAAATTATCCGGATTTTGAGTTCCATTGCCTTGACCGGTTACTCCGCATCCTGTGGCTCAATAATGAAAGCTATGTCAGAGTGTCGCCACCGGCGCGTGTCGCCCAGATCCTCTCCTTGTACCAGAAGGCAAACCGCCGGGGCGGACTGTCCCTGGATGTGGAGCCGATGTCAGGTGGAAAGGAATCGCGGGTACTGTTTGCAGTGGCAAACCCTCCGCAGAAGGATTTCTTCCTCCAGATCATGGAAGTCTTCAAGCGTCTTGATCTGGGGGTCAACCGCGCCTATTGCCTTACCATCAGCAACGGCACCCACCCCTATTTCCTGGGGACATTTTATGTTCGCCGCCTGGACGGGATGGCCGTAGAACGGGATTCAGAGCTTTTTTCCCGCCTGCAGCAGGAATTATACAATATCCAGATCATGGGAACCCATTCCCAAACCTACAGAGAGTTTGTTGCCACTGGCACCATGAGCGGCATGGACGCATCCCTGGTCAACGCCTTCATCTCGTTTTGCCAAACCAATCTGGGGCACAATCAGCCGGATCGCTTCGGCATGGAAGACGTGCGCAGCGCCTTTTACAGCCATCCCGACATCACCCTGCATCTGGTGCAACTCTTCCGGGCCCGTTTTGACCCGGCTGTTGCCGGCAATACCGACGCTTACAACCAATTGCTGGCCGAGGCCAAAAAGGCTGTTGAAGATTACAACACCGGGCACCGCTACCTTGACGAGGTCCGCCGGGCCATCTTTCACTGTTGCCTGCTGTTTATCCGCTACACACTGAAAACAAACTTCTTTGTGCTGGAAAAGCAGGCCCTCTCGTTCCGGCTTGATCCCGCCTATCTGGCGGAACTGGGCATGAGCTACACCGCCGACCTCCCCCAGGCCACCCCCTTCCGGGTAACCTTCTTCTCCAGTCGTTTCGGCTTCGGCAATCATATCGGCTTCTCGGACATCGCCCGGGGTGGCTGGCGCACGGTTATCGCCCGCAGCAAGGATGACCTTATTACCAATGCCAACACCATTTTCCGGGAGAATTTTGTCCTGGCGCACACTCAGCATCTGAAGAACAAGGACATCTACGAAGGCGGTTCCAAGATGGTGCTGATCATGGACGCCTCCGACCTGAACAACAGCCATGAAAGGGAATTGGAAACCTGGCGGCTTTACAAGCTTCAGTACGGCGTTATCAATGCCTTCCTGGATATTTTCGTCACCGAGAACGGGGTTGCCAAGAATCCGCAGGTGGTTGACTACTACCGCGAGGATGAGCCGATCGAATTGGGGCCTGATGAAAACATGCATGATGTCA
>MHXL01000064.1:6215-6710 GCA_001824455.1 Desulfuromonadaceae bacterium GWB2_53_15 | reverse complement strand
TCAACCACAAGGAGTATGGTGTTACTTCAGCCGGTGTGGTCAAATTCGCTGAAATCACCATGGCTGAATTCGGCATCGATATCCGCAAAGACCCGTTTTCGGTGAAATTTACCGGCGGCACCAACGGCGACGTGGCCGGCAACGCCATCCGCCTGCTACTGGAGCGCTGCCAGCATGTCTCCATTCGCCTGATTCTGGACGGCACAGCAGCCCTGTATGACCCCAAGGGGGCCAATCACGACGAATTGCGCCGCATCCTGCTCAAAGAGGATCTGGATGCATTTGACCCAAAAGCCCTCAATCCCGGCGCATTCCTCCTGTTCCGCACCAACAGCCGGACCGAGGGATTCAAGGAGCTTTACAGAAAGGTTAGCTGTAGCGCCAAAGGTCTGCAGGAAGAGTGGATTTCCATTGACGAATTTTCCAGGGAATACAGCGGGCTGGTTTTCTCCGTTGAAGCAGATCTCTTTATCCCGGGTGGCGGACGGCCGGAGA
>MHXL01000064.1:0-6186 GCA_001824455.1 Desulfuromonadaceae bacterium GWB2_53_15 | reverse complement strand
TTTCTTGAAGACGGGACCCCGTCGTCCAGGATTATCGTGGAAGGGGCCAACTCCTTCATCACCCCCGACGCCAGGATACAGCTGCAGAAGCGTGGTGTGATCATCATGCGGGACGCATCGGCCAACAAGTGCGGCGTCATCTCCTCTTCCTACGAGATCATCTCAAATCTGCTTTTTTCTGAGAAAGAGTTCTTGGCAGAAAAGGAACACTATGTAAAAGACGTGCTGGAAATCCTTGAAACCGTGTCCGAATACGAGGCGAGGTTGATCCTCAAACGACGCCGTGACAACCCTACCCTGCTCTGCACCGAAATTTCCGATGCCATCAGCACCGAGATCAATGGCCACTACAGCCGACTGTTCAAGTTTTTTCAGGAGCGCCCGGAACTCTGCCTGCAGCCCTTCTATCGGCGTGCCATTGTCGGCCATCTTCCTGTTATGCTGCAGACTGAATCCCGCTATCGTAACCGTATCAGCAGACTGCCCCAGAAGTACCTGTTTGCCATCCTGGCGGCTGAGTTGGGTTCTTCCATTGTGTATCGGGGCAACCGGGATACGGCATTTGAAGACGAGGTCCGACTGCATATCACGCGGAATTTTCCGCCGGTTGCGCAGGGGATCTCCCATCACCTGCACCGGCAGTCATTTTGAATTGTTCATGGTCATAACGGGTAACACCGGGAACCATTTTTGCGAAAGGGTTAAAAGATGAGTTGTTTTGCGCATCAATATGCAGATGAAGACTACCTGCGAGTGCTACTGACGATAAGAGGCCAGGTGCAGGGGGTTTCGTTTCGAAAACAGGCTTTGAAGCGGGCCTTGGAACTGAATGTGTCCGGCTGGATAAAAAACCTTGATGACGGTTCCGTCCAGGGCTGTCTTGAAGGGGCTGCCCCAGATGTGGAGGAGCTTCTTCAATGGTGTTCGCTGGGTCCGGAGCCGGCTCGGGTCCAGTCCATAGAAAGCGAATTTCATGACTATGCCGGTGAGTTTGACGGTTTTTACATTATCTACCCGGATTAAATCCGGCAACATCGGCAAACATTGTATGGAGATTTACTGATGCAGATAGCAGCGCACTGCCGCAAGTGCGGAAAGATCATGAAAAACCGGCGCATTGACGACTACCAGGTAAAGACAACCTGTTCATGCGGCTTTTCCGATTACCGCACCCTGACTGAAAATATCCGCAAGGTGAACCCCTTTGCCAAAAAGGCTGTTTTTTCTCCTTATGCAGTGAGTGAAAAAGACCAACAGTCCGCGACCATGCATCGTACAAACCGGGAACACCAGGAGATGCACACCCTGGAAGAAATCAGCTTGCTGATCGCTTCAGATATCGCACTTCCCGACCTGCTGGCAACAGTTGCCACAAAAATTGTTAAACAGCTCAAGGCCGATGTCTGCAACATCTATCTTCTGGAAGAAGACGAGCTGGTACTGCGGGCTACTCATGGGTACGACCCGGTGCATATCGGCCGGCTCCGCCTAAAAATGGGTGAAGGCATTACCGGTGCTGCTGCGCTGGATAAAAAACCTATCACCTTATCCAACGCTGCCAAGGATCCGCGTAACAAGGTATTCCCCGAACTTAACGAGGACAGGTACAACTCCATGCTTTCTTACCCGATCATCGGCGGCAACCAGCTATATGGTGTCATAAATGCTCAATGCACCTCGGTCAGGGCGCTTCCCGAGGACGAGTTCTCATTTATCACGATCATTGCCAAGCTGATTCTTTCGGCAATCAAATGCGCTCAATGATGGTGACTGCATAACAAAATTTATGCCATCCGCAGCCCTGAGAACCAGGCTGCTTCTTGGGGAGGGAGTAATGCCGATGCTGGTAAATGTGAAGCTGTATGCCTCGTTCCGTACCGATAGATTTGCCATGGAGAGCCGCCACTACCCGTCGGAAACAACCATCAGGGATGTGGTTCATGAGCTGAGTCTGCAGGAAGATGAGCTGGGGACCATTCTGGTCAACAGCCGCAGGGCAGGACTGCATGCCCACCTCGCTGACGGGGATACACTGGCACTGTTCCCTGTGCTCAGTGGCGGTTAGATGAAAGAGATTGTTCAGCAGTATTTGCAGGAAAACGCAACCGGCGATTTGGTGTCATGGAAATGTCAATTGGAAGCTTCACACAGGTTTTCCCTCCCTCTGGCGAAAACAGAAGAGCTGATTCTGGAAGCAAGGTTGCTGCCGGCCCGCTATCAGCGAAACAGAGATACGTTCAGTATCGAACAGCAGCGCAAACTCTTCCATAGTTGTGTTGCCGTAATCGGCTGCGGCGGCTTGGGCGGACATATCATCGAATCACTGGCCCGGCTGGGAGTCGGTAAAATAGTTGCCGTTGATCCGGATATCTTCGAGGAACACAATCTCAACCGCCAAATTCTCTCTTCTGTCGATTTTTTGGGTTGGTCCAAGGTTGCCCTGGCAGCTACCCGCGTTGCTGACATCAACCCCGCAATCACACTGATCCCGGTCAAGGCAGCCTTCACGGCAAAAAATGGTAAAGAGCTACTGCAAAATGTCGATCTGGCCGCCGATGCCCTGGACACCGTTGCGTCACGCCTGGAGCTGGCAGAAGTCTGCGAGGAAATTAAGATCCCCCTTGTCCATGGGGCCATTGCCGGTTGGTTCGGCCAGGTTCTGACCCAGTATCCGGGTGAGAGGACGCTGCAACGCCTTTATGAAAACCTTTCCCAGAGCATTGGCGCTGAGAAAAAACTCGGCAATCCTGCCTTTACCCCGGCAGTCATCGCCGGCATCGAAGTTGCGGAAATCTGCAAGGTCCTTCTGGGAAGTGGGCAAGGACAGACAGGCAGGATAATTTCAGTGAATCTGCAGGATATGGAAATGGAAAAAATAGAGATCTAAGGGGAGTCGGCCTGTTGCCTACAACCCAAATCATAAAGGAATGAACAAATGGAGAAGTCAGATATCACCAGCCCCGGAATCGGCCTCGGCTGTTCTACAACAGCGACCCGGAACAAATATAGTGATCTGCTGACAGTGGCAATAGTTGCGGCAACTATAGCGCTGTTTGCCATTTCACCGGCAGCCAGGGACAGTTTCGGAGAGGTAAACCGCTCTCATGGCATGATTATGAGTTTTATCAAGTTCGCCATTCTGGCCACATTCGGCGAGGTGCTGGCCGTGCGGCTAACCGAGGGTGTCTACCTGAAGCCCGGCTTTGGCTTGCTCCCCAAGGCCTTTGTCTGGGGTCTTCTGGGCATAGTGATCAAGTCGAACTTTATCATTTATGCTTCCGGCGTGAAAGCCCTGCTTGCTTATCTGAATCTGGCAACAACGCCTTCGTCGTTTCCGGTCATGATCATGGTGGCATTCTCCATCAGCCTGCTGAACAACTCCCTCTTTGCCCCGGTACTCATGACCCTGCACAAGATGTCGGATATTCATATTTCCATGACCGGCGGCACCATGGGTGGTTTTTTTTCATCCGTAGATTGCGGTGTACTGCTGAAAAAGATCAACTGGGACGTGATGTGGAATTTTGTTTTCAAGAAAACGATCCCTTTTTTCTGGATACCGGCACACACCATAACTTTTCTGCTCCCTCCGGACAGGCAGATCGGCTTTGCAGCTATCCTGGGGGTGGTTCTGGGAGTTATCCTGGCGTTTGCCGGAACAAAGAAATAGTAGCCAGCTCTGATTATGGCATTAGTTGCATAAACAACAGATGATTAGAAGCATCACTTTATAAACTAAGGAGAAAATGTGCATGAAAAAACTGATTTGTAGTTTATGTCTCGGAGTTGTTTGCTTTTTGGGTAGCAGAGCTGAAGCTATTGTAATTGACCCCTACGACAACGCTCTATGCCCAGATGGAGTTTACGGTCTGTTGTACGGAAATTACTACCATGCCGACGAATTTACAGGTCCGGACGGCAAGAAGGCTGCCGATGCAGATCTAACAGCGGCTGTCTCTCTTTTGCGGACCATTGGCTACAAGCACATCGGGAAACTGCCCATGGCGTTTCAGGTCATTGTTCCATTTGGCTATGTCGAGGAAAAAAAACTGTTCAACGAGAAGTCCGCTGGCATCGGTGATATTGCTTTTGGCCCGGGTGTTTTCCTCTATAACAATGAAGACACAAAAACAGCAATTTCTCTTTGGGCATACTTCATAGCACCTACCGGTGAATGGAACAAGAATCAGGCGATAAATTTTGGTGGAAACCACTGGGTATTCGAGTCTCAAGTGGCAGTGAACCAACAGTTCGGCAAATTCATTTATGATATGAACATCAATAACTATTTCCACACCAAAGAAACGGACACACAAACCGAGTTGCCTAACCGTCTGGAGTTGGAAATGAGCTTGGCGTATCAGGTTACCGATAAACTGGTCGCCGGAATCAATGGCGGCGGCTTCTGGGATCTGGAGGACACTACCGCAGGGGGCGTGAAGGTGGCCGATTCCAAGGCTGAAAGGGCTGAAATCGGCCTGTCTGGCGCCTATACATTCACCGACAAGCTGGGGGCAAACATTAGATGGAGCCATGATGTAAGCAGCCAAAACAGCACTGAAGGTGACAATTTCTGGTTGAGACTCAGTTACGCTTTTTAGTTGAGTTTCATGCTCTGCCTTGACTTATTCAGCTTTTCCCTTATGCTGCTCAGACTCACAAGAGTTGACGGCAATACTCTGATAATTCAGGTGAAAACCATTAGTTAAGGAAAAGGTAGCCATGAAAAAAATAAAGCAGTTTTTTGCCACAGAGGACTTGTTTGCCCGTCATGCAGGAATAGAGCTACTTGAAGTGAAGCCGGGCTGGGCTAAAGCCAGCATGAAGATTGAGCCGTTTCATTATAACGGGGCCAAAACGGTCCATGGCGGCGCAATCTTCACGCTGGCCGACTTTACTTTTGCGGTCGCTTCAAACTCCCATGGCACCTTGGCAATGGGTATCAATACCAGCGTCTCCTTCGTCAAGGCAGCCACCAAGGGCACTCTTTACGCCGAGGCCGGTGAACAGGCACTAAACCCCAAGCTGGCATCGTATCTGGTTCAAATTACCGATGACAACAACGACGTCGTGGCCATTTTTCAAGGGATGGTGTACAGGAAAAATCAGCCCCTTATTCCGGCGGATTATGATGCGCTGGAGCAGGTTTAACAACCAAAGCATATCCCGTTGAAATTCAGCTGCAACTCAAGATTCCTCGCATCTCACCATATTTCTCAGAAGCAGAAGAAGGGGCCGCTGCGCCGTCATTACGCCGGTATCACGGCCCTTCTTCACTAACCCTGCTGTCTACAAACTACTTCCCGATGCTAACTAGTGAGAATCAAACAAACAAAAGTTGTAATCCGAAAGAATAATGTTATAGTTACATTCGTATAACTTCTTCTATGGATAGTTTCTACATAACATATTCATGCCTGTGGTGGTCACAACCATCCATTTTTTCCGGCGGTGCGATTATTTAAATGAGCAGTTTTTTTTGTCGTCTATCCCGGAGACAATCATGGCCACCACACCATGCAGCAACACCGACATAGTCCGCAAGCATCGCCACTCCCTCTTCCTTGCCCTGATCGCCGCCGGTCTGGCCGGCAACTATTTCAATATCCGGATCTTCTTCAACATTGACTGCCTCTTCGGAAGCATCTTCGCCTTGCTCGCCTTGCAGTTCTTCGGACTTGGCCGGGGTATTCTGGCGGCCGCCATAATCGCAGCCTATACCTATATCCTGTCTAATCACCCCTACGCCATCATCATCATGACCGCCGAGGTGGCCTTTGTCGGCTGGCTGGCCGGCCGCCGCAAGATGGAAATGGTGCTGGCAGATACGCTCTACTGGCTTATCATCGGCATGCCGCTGTCCTACCTTTTCTACCACGTCGTCATGGATGTTACTTTGAGCAACACCTATATCGTCATGACCATGCTGGCAGTGAATGGTATTGCCAATACGCTTGTTGCCCGTCTGATCTTTACCGGTTATGCACTCCGGTCACGCTCATCGCTGACCTCATACCGTGAAATCGTCTACAACCTGCTGGCATTTTTTGTGCTCTGTCCGGCGTTGATCATGCTGGTGGTTGAAAGCAGGACCGATTTTAAACAAACCGAGCGTAAAATTATCAGTTCGCTGATCAAGGACAGTCAACTGGTGGATCAACGTCTGAAGACCTGGGTGGAAAACAG
>MHXL01000063.1 GCA_001824455.1 Desulfuromonadaceae bacterium GWB2_53_15 | reverse complement strand
TACGGCGGTATCAACGAGGACCTGCTGGTGGTAGGCGCCCTGCTGCATGACGTGGGCAAGATTCATGAAATGAGTTTTGAACGCGCCTTCGACTACACCGATGCCGGCAAGCTTTTGGGGCACATCACCATCGGCGTCGAACTGGTGGAGGATCGAATCCGCATGGTGGAAGGCTTTCCGCGGGAGCTGGCCATACTGCTGAAACACATGCTGCTCTCCCATCACGGCCAGTACGAATACGGCTCGCCCAAACGCCCCAAAACCATTGAGGCGACCATCCTGAACTACCTGGACGACATGGACTCCAAGATCAACGGCATCCGCGCCCATATTGCCAAGGAGAGCGCCAGCAGCTCGCGCTGGACCGCCCATCATCGCCTCTATGACCGCTATTTTTTCAAGTGTAACGGCATGGACGAGGAGCAGGAAGTGGAGTGCGTGCAGGATGAAAGTTGTGAACCGCTGCCTGCAGAGAAGTCGCTAGGAGTGACAGCCGCAAAGCAGGAACGTAAGGATTTCGGTAATCAGCCCTTTAAAAAGCTGGAGAATCTGGATTTGTTCTAACAGGGGTAAGTACATTGAAATCGAACAGGCCGGGATCGAGAGATTCCGGCCTGTTTTGTTTGGTCCATATCTGCTATTCACCCAATAGGTGAATTTGTTGTTGTAATAACTGTAATTCCAGTTACAATGGGTTGTAATTATGCGCTTTAATTTCAAGACAAAAAAGCTGGAAGAGCTTTACACCTCTGAAAAGGGCTCCCATAAGTATGAGCCCGAGGTGATTGATTCATTCTTCGATGCCATGGCCGTCATTGCCGCTGCCAGAGATGAGCGTGATCTGTACGCACAAAAAGGCTTTCATTTCGAGAAGCTTTCCGGAAAACGGAAGCATGAACACTCATTACGCCTCAACAGACAATTTCGCCTTATTGTAATGCTGGAAAAGGACAGAGATGGAAAGTATGTGCTGGTAATCACAATCGAAGATTACCATTGAGAAAGGAAATGACGATGGAAAAAACATTTCAGCCTGCCCGTGCGATTGCACCAGGACGGATTCTGACGCGTGAGCTGGATGCACGAGGCTGGACCCAGAAAGATCTGGCCGGGATCATGGGGCGCCCTCCCCAGGCCATTAACGAGATTGTCAAGGGAAGCAAACAGATTACCCCTGAAACGGCCCTGGAGCTGGCCGAGGCCTTAGGCACGTCGGCGGAATTCTGGACCAACCTGGAGGCCGGCTACCGGCTGGCGATGGCCCGCACAGCCAAGGACAGCAAGCAGATCGCCCGCAAGAGCCGTCTCTATAATCTGGCCCCGGTGACGGAATTGCTTAAACGCGGCTGGATACGGGCGGGAGATTCGTTTGATGAATTGGAACAGGCTGTGTATGCCTTCATGGGGATCACTTCGGCCGACGAGATGGACAAACTGGCGGTCAGCTTCCGTCATGCCGTGCAGCGCGGCCCCGAACTGAGCGCCCGGATCGCCTGGGTCCGCCGTGTCGAGCAGGTGGCGGCAGGCAGGACGACGACCAAATTCGACCATGCACGCCTTGAGAAAGCACTACCCGCAATCCTGGCCTGTAGTGCGCACGAGCAGGATGTGGCTTGTGTGCCCGGACTGCTGGCCGCTGCCGGGGTGCACTTCGTCATCGTGGGGCACCTGGACAAGACCTATCTGGACGGTGCCAAGCTGATGTGCGGGAAAAACCCGGTCATTGCCCTTACCCTGCGCTATGACCGTCTTGACTCCTTCTGGTTTACTTTGCTTCACGAACTGGCCCACATTGTTCTGAAGCACAAGGGGAGCTATCTGGACGACCTGTATGGCGGCGATCATGTGGACGGCGAGGAGAAAGACGCCAACCGGCTGGCGGGGGAATGGTTGCTCGATGACCGGGCGTTCAAGGCCTTTGTCCGGGAGACAAAACCGTATTTTTCAAAATCCACCATTACCAGTTTTGCCGAAAGCCAGGGCCGCCATCCTGGCATTGTGCTCGGTCGGCTGCATCATGAGAAGCTGGTGGATTACAAAAACCTGCGTGGGATGCTGGCGAAGGTGAGTCCGTATCTGGGGGAGTGGGTGGATAGTTGAGGTAGTTTTTGTTATGTCTTGACGTGGCACGATCAAACCATTGGCTGACGAGTTAAAATGATGGCGTGCTAGCGTAGTGTGGTGTACAGATTGAATTTGTGGCAGCCAATTTTCTTGTCGGAGAGTCATTGTGAGTACTGCTACCATCTTGCAAATACGAACAGTTGTATGCCTTGTCACCGGGATGCTGTTCCTTCCACCGCTTGCCGCACAGGCCGATTTTTTCAAGTACAAGGACAGCAGCGGCTCGGTTGTCATTACCAACAGGCTTGAAGATGTACCGAAAAAATACCGCAATCGTGTCAAGGTTGTGTGGGATTCGGAGCTGGAGGCAAAGGATCCGCTGGCCAGGCGCAAGGCCGCAGCTAAGGCGCAGGCGGAACAACAAGAACGGCAGCAGGCCTCTCGACAGACACAAGCGGGTACCCCGGAGAAGAAACGGTCTAGCAAGGAAAAGACGTTGGTCATTACTCTGGACGAAAACACCGGCCAGGTCATTCGTTCTTTTGAGTAAACGCTGAGCGTACGCCGGACATCCCTGGCTACGGATTCACCAAACCCCGCAGAATCCCCAGATTAACCGCATCCATCTCATCATTATCCCCCTTGGGGGTTTCCAGAATCTTGGGCACCCTGCTAAAACGAGCGTCGTTCATGATAAAACGAAACGGATTGAGGCCCAGCGCCCCCTGCCCGATATGTTCGTGCCGGTCAACGCGGGAGCCGAGCCCTTTTTTGGAATCGTTGAAGTGGAAACACTCCAATCGGCCCAGGCCGATGATCCGGTCAAAGCTCTCCATGGTGGTCTGGTAACCTTTCTCGCTGGCGGTGTCGTAGCCGGCCGCAAAGGTGTGGCAGGTGTCGAAGCAGACCGCGAACTTCTCCGGGTACCTGGATCCGGCGATAATGGCCTGCAACTCCTCGAAGGTGCGCCCCAGGTTGGTTCCCTGCCCGGCGGTCGTCTCCAGCATGACCTTGCCCTCGAATTGCGGTACTTCGCCGAACAGTTGATCAAATGCTTCGGTTACCCGTGCCAGGCCGACCTGAGGTGCTTCAGCCAGGTGCGAGCCGGGGTGCATGACAACCTTGGCGATGCCGAGCCGGGCACAGCTTTCCAGCTCATCGCGGAAGGCCGCCAGGCTCTTGTCGCGTGTTTCGCCAGGCGGTGCGGCCAGGTTGATCAGGTAGATATCGTGGGAGATGATCTCTTGTAATCCGGAGGCGGAGAACTTTTCTTTGAACAGTGCGGTATCGGCCTCGCTGACCGGCTTGCCCCGCCACTGGTTGGCATTGCGGGTGAAGAGCTGCAGCACGCCGCAGCCTGCGGCTACTGCCCGGTCAATGGCCAGATGCAACCCTCCGGCAATGGACATGTGAGCGCCCAGGTAGTCCTTCATCGCGCCTCCTCCAGCAACTCGATGTAATCTCCGAAAAAGTGCACATCCACCTCTTCCCCGGCAGCCAGAGGGCCCTGGCCGGGTGGGATCACGGCGATGGCCGCCGCATTGACCATGGTTTTGAGCAGACCGGATTGCTGCTTGCCGGAGGTCGCTGCGTAAAAAAGCTCCCCCTCGCGCTCCAGCCGAATGCGCAGAAAAGTCGTGCGGTCGCTCTCCTTGTTCCTGACATCATCCCGCAGGATCGCCCGGAAATATGGCCGGATGACCTGGCGCTGCCCCATCATGCGCAACAGGGCCGGCCGGACGAATTCCTCGAAGGTGATCAAGCTGGAGACCGGATTGCCGGGGAGCGAGAAGACCGGTTTGTTGTCCTTCAATCCAAAAGCAAGCGGCTTGCCCGGCTTGATGGCGGCCTTCCAGAAGATCTGTTTCACACCCAGCTCCTCCAGCACGATGCGCACCAGATCACGATCTCCGGCGGAGACGCCGGCGGAAGTCACCAGCACATCGGCCTTTAGTCCTTCCCGCAGCTTGTCCAGGTGGCTTTCATGGTTGTCGCGGGCAATGCCGATAATGCGCGGAATGGCGCCTGCCTCCTGGACGGCGGCGGCCAAGGCGAGGGTGTTGCTGTTGACGATTTCGCCGGCCCCCGGGGTCCTGCCAACCTCGATCAGTTCATCCCCGGTGGAAAGGATCGCCACAATCGGCCGGCGGTATACTGGTACCAACACACGTCCAAAAGATGCCAGCATGCTGACCTCGGGCGGGCGGACGATAGTTCCGGCCGCAGTTATGCACTCGCCGGCCAGCACGTCTTCGCCGCGGAAACGGATATGCTGGCGCGGCTTGACCAGTTCATTGATGGTCACATGTGTTTCCGTGCCCATTTCGGTTTCTTCGACCGGAACCACAGCATCCGCACCGCTGGGGAGCGGCGCGCCGGTCATGATCTTAACCGCGCAACCAGGTGCGAGCACGACTCCGTCTGCCAGCGCACCGGCCGGGATGTAGTCGGTTACTTCAAGCCGGCATGGAATCTTGCCGCAGTCGCTGCTGCGGACCGCATAGCCGTCCATGGCGGAATTGTCCCACAACGGCATGTCCCACGGCGCAGCGATGTCCTCCGCCAGCACCCGGCCGCCAGCCTCTGCCAGGCTGATCTGTTCGCTGCCTGTGGTGGAAATGTTCTCAAGGATGAGTTGTCTGGCCTGTTCAAATGAAAGCATGGCTACTCCTGTGCAGGTGTTTCGATACTTGATGCAATACTTGTTGCCTCTGGGAAATGTATCCGTATAATGGGCAGATTCTGTGAAGGTCTTGCCGCCATTATAGCAGGCCTTCCGCCGAAGTAAACGCTCTTGAACATAAGGTGGCGTATGACCCTCAGCAATGAAACCAAAGTCGGCCTGTTCTTCGTGCTCAGCATTGTACTGTTCGGACTGATGCTGGAGATCGGCAATCGTTGGAAGATCTTTGATCGCGGGATTCCCTATACTACATTTCTTTCCTCCTCCACCGGCCTCAAGCAGGGTGACGCCGTCAAGTTGGCCGGGGTGGAAGTGGGGACAATCTCCAGGATTTCCATTGCGGACAGTCATGTGCGAGTGGATTTCGAGGTCAAGCCGGGCACCCATATCAAGGCGGATAGCGTGGCCGGCATCCGCATGGCGAGTATGCTGGGCGGGCAGTTCCTCGGGCTCTCCTTCGGCTCTTCTGCCAGCCCGGATCTCCCGGCCGGCAGTACGGTAAAAAGCACTGAATCAGCGGGTGTCGATGCCATCATGGATAGTGTGGGTGGCCTGACCAAAGATGCAAAACAGTTAATCCTCGACCTGAATCGCAACCAGAACGAGGTCATGACCAAGATATCCTCCATGCTGGACGAAAACCGGGCTGCCGTAAGGGAGTCGCTGACCGGCCTGGCCAGCATCACCGCCAAGATTGATCGCGGTGACGGATCGTTGGCGATGCTTTTGAACGACAAAGCCCTTTACAATAATGCCAACGCCCTGACCGGGAGCCTGCGCGAGGTGAGTGCCAGGCTGGAGAGGGGCGAGGGAACCATGGGCAAGCTCTTGAAGGAGGACGAGCTGTACACCCAGAGTATTGCCGCAGTCAAGGGCATGAATGAAAGCATGAAGAACTTCACCGAGATTGCCCAGCGCATCAACAAAGGCGAGGGGACGGCCGGCAAGCTGGTCAATGATCCTGCCCTGTACGATGAGTTGAAGGAAACAATGAGCAACCTCAAGGAGATCACCCGCAAGATCAACGAGGGTCAGGGAACGGTAGGCAAGTTGGTCAACGACGACAAGCTGTACCGCGACGCGCTCTCAACCCTCAAGAAGACCGAAAAGGCCATGGAAGGGCTGCAGGATACCGGCCCCATATCGGTCATCGGCAGTGTGATCGGCACCCTGTTCTGATGAAGGCATCTACGAAAGTTCAAAGCCAACCCCTCCAAACCTCCCCTTGTCAGGGGAGGCTTCAATCCTTAAAATCAGCAGTAAGCTCCCTCCATGATAAGGGAGGGCGGGGGGTGGGTTTGCTTTCTGTCTTCCCGCTCTTCGACAGTCATTTTCACATCATCGACCGCCGCTTTCCGCTGACCCCCAACAACGGTTACCTGCCGGAGGATCTGACCTGCAGTGATTACCTGTCGCAGGTCTCCGGCTATGACCTGCGGGGCGGAGCCATTGTTTCCGGTTCGTTCCAGGTTTTTGACCAAAGCTACCTGTTGGATGCCTTGGAAACGCTTGGTCCCGGATTTGTCGGGGTCACCCAGTTGCCGGCTACGGTCACCGATGACGAGGTCCTGGCGCTGGACTTGGCCGGGGTGCGGGCGGTGCGCTTCAACCTCAAGCGGGGCGGTTCGGAGGATGTGCGTCACCTGGATGCCATGGCGCACAGGGTGCACGAACTGGTGGGCTGGCATGTTGAGCTGTATGTGGATTCGCGGGAACTGGATAGTCTATTTGTTACGCTGGCGGCCCTGCCGGCGGTCAGCATCGATCACCTGGGACTGGCCAAAGAAGGCTTTGGAACGTTGCTGAAGCTGGCCGAGCGGGGCGTCAGGGTCAAGGCCACCGGTTTCGGCCGGGTGGATTTCGATGTGCCGACCGCACTCAAACAACTCCATGTCGCCAATCCACAAGCCTTGATGTTCGGTACCGACCTCCCTTCCACGCGTGCCCCGCGTCCCTATGCGGACAACGATTTTCTGCTGGTAGCGGATGTGCTGGGGGACGAAGCGGCCCGGGCGGTGTTTTATGATAATGCCGCGGAGTTTTATCGGGTCTCGCAAACCTGCTGTCAATAAAAAGTATCATGATGATACTTTTTATTGACAGCAGGCGTAAAATATTCCACACTTTGGATGCTTGAACATGGAGAAGCGGAAACCACATCACGGGCTGGATGCCCTGAAAATGCTTCTGTTGCATGAATCTACCCGTATCGTTACCCGTTCCGGACGACAGGGCGCGGCTGCATGAAGAGGTTGTCTGATATGTACAAACAAGGCGATGCATGTCCGCTCTGCGGTGGTGGCCAGCTTTGCGAAAAGTTTCTGGAAGAGTGTTTCAGCTACAAAGGTCATTCTCTTACAGTGCCTGATTACCGAGTTCTGGAGTGTCCAGCCTGTGGCGAAGCGCTTGTTGATAAGGATTCAGCCCGGCGAGCGGAGAAGTTGCTCCGGGATTTCGGACGCCAGGTTGATGGATTGCTTACGTCGGCTGAGATAAAGAGAATCCGCCGCAGACTGCACCTGACCCAGGAGCAGATGGCGGCAGTGCTTGGTGGTGGTCTGAAAAGTTTTGCCCGCTATGAAAACGGTCAGGTTGTCCAAAGCCGGGCCATGGATAACCTGCTGCGCATTCTGGACCGTTTTCCCGAAAGCCTGGATGCGTTGCCGGGTGTTCCGCGCACACAGGCGAAAAGAAAAAAAGTTGATGCGGGCATGGTGTGTGAGGATGGTGTGGGGTACAAGGGGAAAGGGTAGTTCTACTTTGTCACATAGGGACTGACCGATGGTAGCAGGGAAATTCATTCCCCTGATCGGTAGCCCCCAATTTTCAACTGTCGCGTACGTGACAGAATGAATATTTCTGATTCGACTGACTCTTTGAGCGAACTACAGGAATGGTTCAGAGAATTAGCTTCGGCAGAATAAAGAAACCATAAAATGTAAGCGCAATAAGACATTTTGGAATAAATAGGGGCATCCTCTTCCCATATTTTCTGCACTCTATCAGTGTTTTATCTAACATTTTAGTGTGATATATATGAACATCAGGAGACTGCAATGGGCGAACAGGACAGGGCACTCATCGAAGAATTCAAGCGGCGCTTGCCAACAGATATAGTTCAACATATCAGGCACATGATCATGTATGGCTCACGAGCACGAGGCGATGCTGATCAGGATTCAGACCTCGATCTGGTGGCCCTGGTAGATGAAAACAGCGCGGCACTGGAACAGAGGCTTGACGAGATAGCTTACAACCTGATGTGGGATCACGATTTCAAGCCGATTATCTCGCTTAAGGTGTTTAGCGAGGAACGTTTTCGTAGTGCAGCGGCAAAGGGTTATTCCTATTACCGGAATATCGAGCGTGAAGGGATTACGGTATGACCGGCGATATCAAGCGCTACCTGGATAAGGCGGATCATGCCTTAATTGTGGCAAAATCAGAGAAATCGCTGACTACGACATTGATGAGGAAATAGTTGAGCCGGTTGCCTCGAAGAAGGGCGAGCTTTCATAGCTGCAATCAAACTGTTTCTTGGCCTTGTATAAAGAATTGCGCTAAACCGATTGTTGGCTCTTCAAGTCGAAGAAACCACAAAGAAAGAGGATTACCCCATGAACCCAAACTGGAAAATCGACACCATTGCCGTACAGGGGGGCTATGAACCGAAGTCCGGCGAGCCGCGCATCCTGCCCATTATCCAGAGCACCACCTTCAAGTACGACAGCGCCGAGCATGTCACCAAGTTGTTCGATCTGGAGGCAGCCGGTTTCTTTTATACCCGCCTGGCCAATCCGACCACCGACGGCTTTGAAACGAAGATCGCCCAGATGGAGGGTGGCGTGGGTGCCATGGCAACCTCCTCCGGCCAGGCCGCCAACACCCTGGCGATCATGAACATCTGCCAGGCCGGCCAGCATATAGTAACGGCCAGCACCCTCTACGGCGGCACCTATAATCTGTTCGCCGTGACCCTGCCCAAGATGGGCATCGAGGTGACCTTTGTAGATCCCGAGGCGTCGGCTGAGGAAATCAAGAAGGCCTTTCGCCCCACCACGCGCTGCCTGTTTGCCGAGACCATCGGCAACCCTGGTCTGAATGTCCTCGATTTCGAGAAATTCGCCGCCATTGCCAACGAGATGCAGGCACCGCTGATCATCGACAACACCTTCGGCACCCCTTACCTGTGTCGCCCATTCGAGCATGGCGCCCACATCGTCATGCATTCGGCCACCAAGTATATCGACGGCCACGCCACCAGCGTGGGTGGTGTGATCGTGGACGGCGGCACCTTTGACTGGGGCTGCGGCCGCTTTCCGGAGCTGGTCGAGCCGGATATCAGCTACCATGGTCTGGAATACTTTAAAACATTTGGCCCGCAGGCCTACATAGTCAAGGCCCGCGTCCAGCTGATGCGCGACCTGGGCACTACTCCTGCACCGCTCAACTCGTTTCTGTTCAACCTGGGACTGGAGACCCTGCATCTGCGCATGCAACGCCACAGCGACAATGCCCTGGCCGTGGCAAAATTCCTGGAGACCCACCCTCTGGTCAGCTGGACCTGTTATCCCGGCCTGGCCAGCCATCCAACCCACCACCTGGCGCTGAAGTATCTACCCAAGGGGTGCAGCGGCGTACTGACCTTTGGCATCAAGGGGGGCGCCGAGGCGGGCCGCAAGTTCATGGAGGCCACAAAGCTGGTGGCGCTGGTGGTCCATGTGGGCGACGCCCGCAGCTGCGTGCTGCACCCGGCCAGCACCACCCACCGCCAGTTGTCGCCAGAACAGCAGAAATCCAGCGGAGTAAAGCCGGACCTGATCCGTTTGTCGATCGGCATCGAGGATGCCGGCGATATCATTGCCGATATCGATCAGGCACTGTACGCAAGCCAGAAGTAAATTTTGGTCAGACCTTGTCCTAAACTGTCCCCTCTCCCTGAGGGAGAGGGCTAGGGTGAGGGGGAAAGTGGATGCAGATTGGACTGCTGCCTCCTCATCCGGCCTCTGGCCACCTTCTCCCTCAGGGAGAAGGAATCTTCACCTCAAAAGGCTCGTTTCATGGATATCCTCATCGGCACCTTCACCATGCGCCCTTACGTGTTTGCCTTCTTTGCGGCGTTCCTGCTGGCCTGTGTACCGCACGTGGGTTGGCGGCGGACGCTGAGCTTTACGGTTGTCGGCTACCTGATTGCCTTTGCCTCGGAGTGGCTCTCGATCAACACCGGCTTTCCCTATGGCTGGTATTACTACATCGAAACCACCAGGAATCAGGAGCTGTGGGTGGCGGGGGTGCCCTTCTTTGATTCTCTGTCCTACGTGTTCCTGTCGTATTGCAGCTACACCACCGCCCTGTTCATCCTTTCGCCGCTCAAGTCCTGGCGCTGGAATTTCGCCACGCTGGAGACGCGCCGCATCCGGAGCTCCTGTTCGGCCCTGATCCTGGGCGCCTTCCTGCAGACCTTTCTGGATATTGTCATCGACCCGGTGGCGCTGCAGGGTCGGCGCTGGTTCCTGGGGCAGATCTACGGTTACCGCGAAACCGGTCTTCATTTTGGCGTGCCGCTCTCCAATTACGGGGGCTGGCTACTGACGAGCCTGCTTCTGGTGGGCGCCTTCCAGTTGATCGATGCCCGGCGCCTCGCTGAAGCTCCCAAAGGGGTGTTCAATCTCCCCTTCCGTTCCCTGTTGGGGCCGGTGCTGTATCTGTCGGTGCTGCTGTTCAATTGGGGCGTGACGCTCTGGATCGGCGAGCAGTTCATGGCATTGACCGGCATACTGATGTACACCCTGCCGATTATGATGGCGACAATACTGGCGCTAAGGCGGGTGAACCGTTATTCAAGGGAAGAGCTGGGCGAGCATGTGCAGGATTATCCCTGGTCGCCGGTGGCGAACAGCGGCAGGAAGGTCTGAAGGGGATTGTAACTTCTAACCCCCCTCAATCCCCCCTTGTCAGGGGGGAGGCCAGGCTCCTCCCATGATAAGGGGAGGCGGGGGAGGGGTTAACAGCTTTCTCACAATTGCTGAAACAGCTGTTTAGTGGCAAGGGTCAGGCTCCTGGCAGCAACCCGGCTGTTCCGGGCCAGGCGAATCAGCTGGGGAATAATTATGGGCCGCCGCAGAATTGTGGCAAGCACCTTGATCGGCCGGACGCGCAGCTGCTCATCGCAGAAGTCTTGTATGGAAAAGCCCAGTTCCTCATTCCAGGGGTCGCTGATGGCGCGTATGCCCATAAACGGGATCTTGTGTTCAGCCGCCACCCGTGCCACGGCTGCGCTTTCCATCTCAACCACCGGGCGGTTGGCGCCGCTTGGCAACAGTCCCAGCAGGTCGTTTTTGTTGAGTATGCCATCGCTGGTTATGAAGCAGCCACGAACCGGTAATGATATATTTCCAGGGGCATACATTTCCGTTGCGACCCGTTCAAAGTCGCTCCCCGTCCAATGCAGCACCTGCTCTGCCACAACCACGTCTCCTACATTGAGTCCCGGCAGCACGCCTCCCCCGAACCCGGCCGAGATTATCAGATCCGGCGATTGAACCGCCAGCTCAGTGGCAGCCCAACCGGCATTGAGCATTCCCATGCCTGCTTCGACCAGGGTGATGTCGTGTCCCGCGATTCGGCAACTAAAGACGCTGCGTTGGCCATGCTGCGACTTTTGCAGGCCTTCTGCGTTCTTCAGAATGGCGCGGGCCTCCTCCGGCATGGCGGTAATGATCCCGATCTTCATGATATGCTCCACGGCAATTTAAATGTTAAAATTCGCGCTAATTTACTATGCTTTGCGCTTTCCGTCCACGCACAATTATGAAAAGCTGGACAAATCACTCCGCATATACTATATTTTCCATTCGATTTTGTGGAGAGATGTCCGAGCGGTTGAAGGAGCACGCCTGGAAAGCGTGTGTACGTTAAT
>MHXL01000062.1:2317-7898 GCA_001824455.1 Desulfuromonadaceae bacterium GWB2_53_15 | reverse complement strand
CCGTTACCTCACCTTTTAGCTTTTTTCCGCCTTTGATAATAAGCTTGTCCAAAAAAACACCTCTTAGTCTTTATACCCCTCAAACCGGGATAAGTTTATAACGTGCCAAATGCCGTCATATTACTTGATGGGCAGGCGCTTGTCCAAAGAAAAGTTGGCTAAAACCTGTCAAGACCTACACTGAAACCGTTAAAACAAAATGACCAAATACATTGATATTGCCGCTAAATACAATACAGCGTTTTTTATAGAACTGTGTTAGTATCACATGCAAAACACATCTATCGGCACCAATAGGATTTAGGTTGTTTATGCCTCGTTTTACCCTCAAAACCAAAGTTACCCTGTTTTTCCCGTTGATCATAACGATGGCTCTGGCCTGCCTGCTTTTTCTGATTCATTCCCTCCTGCAGAGTTACATTAAAGAGTCGATCTCCAAACAACAGTACCAAATCCTCTCGATTCTGGCCGATGACATTGACCAGAACGTCATCGCCCATCACAGTACATTGCAAACCATCGCCAACAGGGTTACCAAGGAAATGGTTGACGACCCGCAACAGGCTCTGGCTTATTTACGCAGTCAAAATGAGCACCTGGCTGATTTCGACAATGGCATGTACCTGTTTGATCATAAGGGCCGGATTGTAGCTGATACCGCGCAAGGATTGGAGCGTACGGGCAAAGATTACTCTTTCCGAGAATATTTAAGGCAGACCATAGCTACCCAAAAACCGTTTCTTTCAGATCCGTTCGAATCAGCCCAGCAACACCATCACCCTGTAATCACGTTTACCGCGCCGGTATTCGGCAAGGGTGGCTCACTGCTGGCAATCATGGGGGGAAGCGTCGACCTGACGCGCTCCACCTTTGTCGAAAAGCTCTCCAGGGTAAAACTGGCCAAAGGCGGCTATGTCTACCTTTACAACAAGGACAGGATGCTAATTTCGCACCCTGACAAAAGCCGCATTATGAAACGGGATGTCCCGCTAGGCGTCAACCCGCTTTTTGACCGGGCTATCGAAGGCTTCGAGGGAACAGACGAAACCGTTACTTCGCGGGGCTTGCACACCCTATCCTCTTTCAAACATCTCAAGACCAAAAACTGGATTATAGCCGCAAATTACCCCGTGACTGAAGCATATGCACCTATTTACACCCATAAAGCCATATTTATTATCATGCTGCCGCTGCTCTCATTATTCACTTTCTGGTTCATGCGGCGATACCTTATTCGCTTCTCCGAACCTATCGTCCAGTTTACCCATCATGTGGAAAATCTCACCTGTAAAAGCGGTCTCGATCGCATAATTCCGGTACAAGGCGATGATGAGGTTGCTATCCTGGGGCAAGCCTTCAACACCCTTGTCCGAGAGACCGATCTACAGCAGGAAAGGCTACTGGCTGATCTGGAGCGACACGAGCGCACCGACGCTCAACTGCATCGCCAGAACGAGTATCTGCAGGCGCTCCATGAAACCACCCTGGGACTGATCAGGCGCATGGATGTCACCGGCCTGCTACAGGCCATCGTCACCCGTGCCGGAAGGCTTGTCGGCACTGAACATTGTTTCGTATACCTCAAAAACAGTGAAGGCAACGAAATGGAGATGGTCTTCCAAAGCGGAATTTATAACAGCCTCGCGCATCACCCAATCACTCCCGGTCAGGGTATCGCCGGTCGCGTAGGGGAGACGGGTGAGCCGTTGTATGTAGATGATTACAGCCGCTGGGAGGGGAGGCTGCCTGATGCGGACCGTGACGTGCTGCGCGCCATGGCGGGCGTGCCGCTCAAGGCAGGGAGCAAGGTAGTTGGAGTGTTGGGACTGGCGTTTATAGAGCCGGGTATCGGCTTCAACGATGAGCAGAGGAACCTTTTGGCCCAATTTGGTGAACTGGCTTCACTGGCCCTGGAAAATGCCCGGCTTATCGAGGATTCCCAGCGCGAGCTGGCCGAACGTAAAAAAGCCGAACAAAGCCTGCGCAAACTGTCGGTAGCTGTCGAGCAAAGCCCGGCCTCGATCGTCATTACCAACACTGCCGGGATCATTGAATACGTCAATCCGCACTTCACCCTGCTAACCGGTTACTCGCCGGAGGAGGTTATCGGCAAGACTCCCGGTGTGCTCAAGACCGGCAACACCAGTTCCGAGGACTACCGGGTGTTATGGGAAACAATATTATCCGGCGGCGAGTGGCGGGGTGAATTTCACAACCGCAAGAAAGATGGCGAACTGTACTGGGAGCAGGCCCTGATCGCTCCGATTCGCGACGAAAAAGGCATCATCTCCCACTTTATCGCCATCAAGGTGGACATCTCCGAACGTAAAAAGCTGGAGAACCAGCTACGACACTCCCAGAAGATGGAAGCAATTGGTCAGCTAGCAGGGGGCATCGCCCATGACTTCAACAATATCCTGACCGCCATTATCGGCTATGCCACCATCATGCAGATGAGACTCGACATGCAAAGCCCAGTCAAGACCACGGCCGACCAGATACTTGCAGCGGCTGAACGGGGGGCCAGCCTGACCCAGGGCCTGCTGGCCTTTAGCCGTAAACAGGTCAGCAACCTCAACCGGGTCAATCTAAATGAAGTCATCCAGCGAGTGGAGAAGCTCCTGATGCGCCTGATTGGAGAAGACATCCATATAAGTTCTATCCTCGCCGAACAAGAATTGCCGCTCATGGCCGACAGTATTCAGCTTGAGCAGCTACTCATGAATCTATCCACAAATGCCCGCGACGCCCTGCCCAACGGGGGAAACATTACCATCAGGACCGAAGCGGTCACTATCGATTCACATTTCATACAATCCCAAGGATTCGGCGAGCAAGGGACCTATGCCCTGTTGACCTTTTCCGATACCGGCGTCGGCATGAGCGATGAATCCTTAAAACGTATCTTTGAACCATTTTACACCACCAAGGAGATCGGCAAGGGCACCGGACTGGGGCTATCCATCGTCTATGGCATCATCAAAAAACACGACGGCTACGTTACTTGTAAAAGTTTGCCGGGCAAAGGGAGCACATTCTGCATCTATCTCCCCCTGACACTTGAAATGACAGGGCAGCAGGCAGAAAATACTGACACTATTCCATTCTGCGGCGGACAGGAGGTCATCCTTCTGGCGGAAGACGACAAAACCATGCGCATGTTGACCAAAGAGCTGTTGGAGGAGTTCGGCTATAAGATATTTGAAGCGGAAGACGGCTGTCAGGCCCTGGAAAAGTATCGGGAACAACGCGACTCGATTCAATTGGTGATTCTCGATGCTATCATGCCCGGCATGAAGGGGATGGATGTCTATCGCAAGATCCACGAGATCAATCCCCATGCCCGTGTACTCTTCTGTAGTGGCTACAATCTTGACATGATAAAAGGGGAAGATGCATTTGACCAGAACCTGCATTTCATTGCCAAACCATTTGTACCCAAACAGTTGCTCATGAAGGTCAGGGAGGTTCTTGAAAATGTTACCTGAATCACAAGGAACCATCTTTGTTGTGGATGATGACCGCTATGTTCTCGATAGCATTTCCACCCTGCTGCGGGAATACGGATTTAACATCATTCAGTTCAGCAACGGCCAGGAAGCGGTCAAGCGCTTCGCCTCTGAACCGGTCGATCTGGTATTGACTGATATCAACATGCCTGGGATGAGCGGCATCCAGCTCCTGGAAAAGATCCGCTTTCTCGACCACGAAACACCTGTGCTGCTGATGACCGCCTATGCTGATCTGGACACTGCCGTCCAAGCCATCCAGAAAGGGGCCTTCGACTTCATTATCAAGCCCTATCGGCCACCCTATTTGGTCCATGCGGTTGAAAAGGGGATCAATTACAAACGGCTAACCCGGATCGAGAAAAATTATAAACGGGAACTGGAGCAGACTGTAGAACAACGCACGGCGGAATTGAACGAAGCCCTCAGCAAACTGAGGCACATGAGCAGTGAAATTATCGAACGACTCACGGCGGCAGCCGAGTTGCGGGATGAAGATACCGGACAGCACATCTCGCGCATTGGCAGGTACGCGAAACGGCTCTCGGTCCAACTCGGACTGCCGGATGATTTTGTGGAGAACATTTCAGTATCAAGTGCCATGCATGATGTAGGAAAAATCGGGATTCCCGATTCGATCCTGCTCAAGCCGGGGCCGCTTACTCCGGATGAGTTTGGCACCATAAAACAACATACCATCATTGGCGAAAAAATCCTGCGGGGCTCATCCCACACCATGCTCCAGATGGGAGCCACCATTGCCGCCACACACCACGAACGCTGGGATGGCAGCGGCTATCCTTACGGTCTCAGCGGCAATGACATCCCCATGGCCGGGCGCATCGTCATGCTGACCGACCAGTATGATGCCCTGCGCAGCAGTCGGGTCTACAAACCGGCCTTTGACCATGCCAAGACCTGCGACATCATTCTCATGGGTGACGGTCGCACCATGCCAGGACACTTCGATCCGCGCATCCTGGCGGCATTTAACGACATCCAGGATGATTTTGCCGATATATTTGAAGACAGCCAGAACTAATTCAATCCGAGGTTAGAGATTTTAGCTGACCTTGCTCCAGCTTGTTATCTGTCCAGATCAGCCAGCACAAAATCCACCGACCCCAAAATTGCCAGAAAATCCGACAACAACCAGCCACGACTCATCACTGGCAAGGCCTGGATGTGCGGAAAGCTCGGGGTGCGGATACGCAGGCGATAAGGGAGGTTCAGTCCGTCAGAGACGGCAAAGTAGCCGTTTTCACCCTTGGGAGCCTCAATGGCGCTGTAGTTCTCTCCACGAGGTGGAGCCATGCCACGAGTGCTGTTGACAAAATGATGAATCAAGGACTCGATATCTTTCAGCGCGTCTCTTTTCTGCGGTAAAACGAAGCGGTAATCATCCGTAATCCAGCGTCCGCCAGGCATCCCTTGCATAGCCTGTTCCACCAGGCGCAGCGACTGGCGCATCTCCTCCATGCGCACCAGATAGCGCGCCCAGCAGTCGCCACCCCCAGCCATTGCCACGTCAAAATCAAAGTGTTCATAGCCGGCGTAGGGCATTTTTTTCCGCAGATCCCACTCCATCCCGCAGGCGCGCAGGTTGGGACCGGAAAGCCCCCATTCCATGGCATCCTGCCGCGAGATCACGCCGACACCCCGCAGGCGCTGGCTGAAGATGGGGTTGCCGTTGATCAGTTGTTCATATTCCTTCAAGCGCCCCGGCATCCACTCCAGAAAAACCTTCACCGGCCCTTGCCACCCCTCAGGCAGATCCTCGGCAACACCGCCAATGCGGAACCAGGCCGGATGCATCCTGCCGCCTGTAATCATCTCAACGATATCGAAGATCATTTCCCGGTCGGTAAAGGTATAGAAGACCGGCGTCATGGCGCCCACGTCGGCAGTGAAGGTACCCAGCCAGACCAGGTGACTGGCGATACGGAACAGCTCGGCCAGCATGACCCGGATGTACATGGCACGCTCGGGAACAGCTATGCCGCACAGCCGTTCCACGGAATTGACATAGGCCAGATTATTCTGGACCCCGGCCAGGTAGTCGATGCGGTCGG
>MHXL01000062.1:0-2249 GCA_001824455.1 Desulfuromonadaceae bacterium GWB2_53_15 | reverse complement strand
ATGTCGAAATCGATGTCGTTGATTTCCTCGCCATCCAGCTTGAGGATGCAGCGAATGATGCCGTGGGTACCGGGATGTTGCGGTCCCAGGTTCAGTATCATCTCCCCTTCACCCACCCGCTCGAAGAAATCTGAGGCCGGCAAGGGCTTGTGACAGCGGGCATCCTTGGTGGTATAGGGGGGCATTTCGGTGGCGCGGGAAGGGTGCTCCTTGCGCAGGGGATGTCCTTCCCAGTCATGAGGCATCAGGATTCGCCGCAGATTAGGGTGGCCGCTGAAGCGGATACCGAACATGTCATACACTTCCCGCTCGTACCAGTCGGCAGCCGGAAAGATCGAGGTGACACTGGGAAGCTCGGGATATGCGCCTTCCAGCTCAGCCTTGATCCGTACATAGCCGGGCGTGTCGAAGGAGAGCAGATGGTAGTTGAGGGAAAAGTCTTTGTATCCTGATCGATCGCAGCGACAGGACTCATCTACCGCGGCAATATCCTCCAGGCGCTTGAAGGAACTGCCTGGCCGGTTTTTAAGGTGTTGCAGCAGATCAGGGACCAACTCTACCGGAGCGCGTAAGGTGAGCATATCGGTGGCAGAGTTATCAATTGCAACCCGCTCTCCGAACATCTGCCCGATCTCCTGGGGAAGCCCGAAATCCGGAAAAATTTGCCGTGGGGCCGGCGGACGCCACATCTCGTCCGAACGCGGCTGCCACATGCGCGGATGCCCGACCGAATCGCCACGCACTTGAATCCCTTCCATTCCTGGACCGCGCGGGTCGTTTGATTTGGTACTGCCCGGTTCAAGGACTGAAACTGTAGTCCCCTGCCAGCCACCTGACATATGCAACACCGGTCGGGCAGGTCTCTCCTGGGTACGGATCTTCTCCTGCAGCAGCATCAGCCCCTGCATGAAGGCTTCGGGGCGCGGTGGACAACCGGGAACGTACACATCCACCGGCAGGATCTGATTGACCCCCTGCACCACGCTGTAGACGTCATACATGCCGCCGGAATTGGCGCAACTCCCCATGGAGATGACCCATCGGGGTTCAGCCATCTGCTCGTACAGGTGCAGGATGGAGGGTGCCATTTTAGTGAACACCGTCCCGGCGATAACCATCAGGTCAGCCTCACGCGGCGTTCCACGCAGCACCTCTGCCCCAAAGCGCGAAACATCGTGACGCGACGTGAAGGAGGTCATCATCTCAACAAAACAACAGGAAAGCCCAAAGAACATCGGCCAGAGAGAATTGGCCCGCCCCCAGTTGATCAGGTCATCCAGGCGGGTGAGAAGGATATTATCGGGGGTGTTGTCTTCATTCATTAAATCACCACTATCTATAAAGAAACGTGGATTTTTCGCAAGATCAAGGCTGTCGAGGGATTGCGCGGAGGCATAGCCCCCCTCACCCTATCCCTCTCCCAGAGGGATAGGGCAAAGAGTACTCTCCCCCTTTGGGGGAGAGATAGAGAGAGGGACCGCTACGCCGCACAAGTAATCCCGAAGACTTACGCAGATATTGCGGAAAAGCCGCGTTTCATCCTCGGGAAGGGCCCCAATCCAGAGCGCCTTTTCTCCACAACCACGCCAAACCTGCCAGCAGAACTATGATGAAGACCGTGATGTGAACCAGGCCGGCGAGACCGAGCAGATCATGGGACACGGCCCACAAAAAAATAAAGGCGCTCTCCACGTCAAACACGATGAAGAAGATCGCCACCAGATAGAACGGAACCGGCCAGGCCAAGCGGGCTGAACCGCTGGGGATCACGCCCGACTCGTATGGGAGATCCTTTTCAGCAGAATGCCGACTGCCCCCCAGCCAGCGGGCAGCAACAAGCAGGACGCCGATGAGTATGGCTGTAACAAGTGTATAAACTGCCAATTGGTAGAAGGCTATCGGAATGACATCCATTTAAGGGCACCTCTCTGATATGAACACATACGAAAGTATATCAGCAGCGGTCAGAAATAAAATCACCTGATGTCCCTGCAGATTGGACAGCCCTGCATTGAAAGCGGTTTTTCCAAACGGCAGGATGATAAAAGAGCCTCATTCCGGAAGATTTCGCGGGTCGGACCGTCAGCCTTGACCAGTCCTTCGTGCAGAATGATGGTTCGTTCGCAGATATCAAGAACCATATCAAGATCGTGGCTGGTAAATATCTTTGTGTGGTGAAAATCCTGCAGTAAAGCCATGAGCTGACGCCGTGCAAAAGGGTCAAGACCGCTGGTAGGTTCATCCATAAC
>MHXL01000061.1:2646-6674 GCA_001824455.1 Desulfuromonadaceae bacterium GWB2_53_15 | reverse complement strand
CACCGGCACGACCAAAACAGCCATAACGTCCGGAACGACCAGCCAGTACGTGTGGACAACCGGAAATTTCACTATCTCGGGTACTGGCCGGGTTGCCTTAAACCACCGCCTGCTGGTCGAACTGGTCTACACCCGCGGCGGCAGCACCACTGGTGTCCGTGTATATTATGGCGTTGCAGGTACAACATCATCATCCAGTATAACTGTTACTGAAACTGCAGTTGCAGTTGTTTCCGGAGACACCCTGACCGCTTCCGCCAACACGGCCATTGCAGCCAGCCCGCAACTGGCAACAGCCACCAATGTCTTGATGCAACGATTCCAGGTCGCAGCCAGTGCCAACAACATCGAACTTAACTCGCTGACGCTGAATGATCCCGGCACTGCAACGCTGATTGACAATGCCAAGATCTATATTGATACCGCAAGCCAGGCAACACTCCCCGCATCCGCTGTTCTTATCGGGAACCAGGCCGCGTGGAATGGAGCTTCCACCGCCATTCCACTCAATCAGGGCACTGTTGCCAATCGCACGGTTACCAGCGGCACACCCAAATATATCTACATCGTCTACGACATGAACCCAACAATGGCAACACGAACCGTACAGTCACAGGTGATTGCCGTTGGAGTCGTTACCCCTGATACCGGAGCAGTGGGTCTGACGTACAACTCGACCAGCATAACCCTTAGCGCCGCACCCGCTGACACCTTGACGGTCGGCACCAATACGGCAATAGCGACAAATGCGTCCGATTCGGCAGCCGGTGTCATCATGCAGCGCCTCAAGCTGGACAGCAATGTCAACGGCGACGGCCAGGTAATCCTGAGCAGTGTCACGCTGGATGACGGCACAGCCACGGCTACCAGCTATGCCAATGCCAAGGTTTACATCGATGGCACGGCAGCCACCACCCTGCCCGGCACTGCCGTGCTGATCGGCAGTCAGGCATCGTTCACCGGCGGCTCTACGGTGATCAGCCTGACCGCTGGCACCACTGCCAACAGAACCGTCACCAACCCGGCCTCCAAATATCTGTACATCGTTTACGACATGGCCTCCGGTCAGGCCGGCAATACAGTCCAGTCGCATGTAACCGCGGTCTCGGTCGCATCACCCGACACCGGCGCCAGCGGATTGAATTACAGCTCAACATTATTTACCTTGACCGCCGGACCGGTTGCAACGATCACATCCTGCACCGGTTGCCACGGCTATCCGCCCGTGGACGGCACGGCCCGCAACGTCCCCTCCGGCCAGTTCCGGGGATCTCATAATACACATGGCGCTACTTGCACGGTATGTCATGTGGCCGCAACCAATCTGAAACATGCCGACGGCAACATAAATATGGCTGCGAATATCAATAATACCGGCGGCGCCTATTCCAAGACCGCTACGTTTGCCGTAAGCAACGCCGCGTTTTCCGGTGGAACCTGTTCCGGCACATTCTGCCATGGTCAGGGCGCGCCCGCCTGGGGCGCCACCAGCGCCGCACCGGTCAACGGCTTCCCCTATTCTGCAACCCAGTGCGCCAAGTGCCACTCCGGCAATCTGGCTACCGACGTGACCGCGGCCAAGCCGTTCTACTCAACGGCAATTCCTCAGGTGACCGCCAATACCAACAGCAAGGTCGGCGCGCACACATCGCACGTGGCCTCTACTGATACCCTGGCCAACAATCTGGTCTGTGCCGACTGCCATGGCAACGTCACGCTGACGAGCGCCACCCATATGAACGGCGCCGGCAACTTCGTCTGGAGCAACCTGGCAACCAAGACCGGCGCCTTGACTCCGACTTATACCGCTGCCACAGGCATATGCAGCAATATTTACTGCCATGGCATAGGCATGCCCGGCGGCGACACAACCGGAACCAACCGGGCGCCCGCCTGGAACAGCGCCACGTACCTGCCGGCTACCATCGGAACAGGTGGAGCAGCCTGCAAAACCTGCCACGGCTTCCCGCCGCCGGTCAGCGCCGGACATCCGGCAGTTACCATCCCGGCCGGTTTTCCAACAACCGCCACCATCGGGGCCAGCTGTAATTGCCATACGAACATCAATACCGCCGGCAACAGCTACGCCAATATCTTTGTCAGCAGAGCCCAGCATATCAACGGAACAGTGGAAGTGTCCGGCGGCCATGCCGTACCGTTCTACGCCCACGCAACTCCACCGTTCACCTCCTGTACCGGCTGCCATAATGCATCCGCAACAGGCCCCTACCCCGCCGCAACAGCCGGGGCAGCCCCGAACTGCCGTGGCTGCCATACCGCTGCCGATCCGACTGTGACCGTTACCGGCTGCACCTCCTGTCACGGCAACCCACCGAACGGGACAGTTCACCCCAACATCGTCGGTAGCCATGTCAAGCACAGCACCCTGGCCGGATCGCCGGCTGCCTGCACTATCTGCCACAGCGGCGCCGGAGCAGGCAGCGGCGCCCTGCACGGCCCTGGAAACAGCGGGACCAACCCGGCAATCGATAATATCGTCTTCACCGCCGCTCAGGCCGGTGCTTCCGCCACCTGGACCGCCACCACCAAGACCTGCTCAACCACCTACTGCCACGGCGCCACCCTGACCGGCGGCACCACGAAGAACCCGGTCTGGGGAACGATCCTGACCGGCTGCGGCCTCTGCCACGGCAACCCACCCGCCACCGCCACCCATACCGGCGCCACATCGACCCAGTGCATCAATTGCCATACCCACGTGAACGCCACCGGCACCGGCTTTACCAATGCCGCCCTGCATATCAACGGCACCGTGGAAGGTGGCGACTGCGTCAGTTGCCATGGTGTGACGCAGCCGATCACAGCAGCCGGTGCCGGCACCCTGGTCGGCGGTACGCGCCGCGCCGTGTCCCTGGAGTTTGCCGGGGCCTGGTCTCACAAGCGCTCCGCCGGCGGCGCCGTAACCAAGTTTGACTGCATCGTCTGCCATATGGAAGGCGACATGGCAAGCGGCTCCACGACCGCGGCCCACAAGAACGGCTTGATCGAGCTGCGCGATCCCGACACCGGCCTGACCATCAAGGGCGTGACCTGGGGCGGGACCGGGGCGGGCGCCTACACCAGCACCGCGACCAACATGACTTTCAACCGCTTCAGCCGCAACCTGGCCAGCGCCACCATCGAGCCGGGCGCGGCGGCGACCCAGATCAACCTCTGCCTTAAATGCCACGATGCGGATGGCGCTCTGAGCACCTCGGCCCGGGTACCGGGTGGTACGGCACAGAAACCCTTTGCCACCACCATCGCCGGTGCAACCTATACCGGTACCGGGGTAACGGCCGGAGGGATACTGGGAGGCGTCACGGACATCAAGGCATCCTTTGCCCCGACCAACTCGACCTACCATCCGGTGATGGGCAAACAGAACAACAGCTACACGCAAGGTACCCGCATGGTCGCGCCCTGGAACCTGGCCAAGACCACCGGCAACAACACCCAATGGGGCAACCTGATGACCTGCTGGGACTGCCATACCGCTTCCGGCGCAACCGGAGTCCAGACCAGCACGGTGACAGCCCACGGCGGAGCCGTAACCGTGCGGCAGCCCGTGTTCGGCACCAACCCCACGACGGGAACAACCGGCGGTCTCTGCATCGCATGCCATGCCCTTTATAATACCAGTACAGGATCTAATCACGGTGCCGGCTCGGCCTTTACCTCCAGCACTGACAGCGGCATGACCACCTATCTTCGCGGGCAGTGCCACGCCTGCCATTCTTCCTGGTCAACAGCGGATGGTGGCGCTCCTGTGCGACCATTCAGGGCGCAGGATGCGCATGGTTTCGATGCACTGAGAAAGACCGCAGCCACCGATAAGTTGTGGCCGGTCGGGGCAACCGAAACGTTCAAGCCGTATGGCTTCATTCGGGCCGGCTTTACCACCCAGCACAAGCCGCTGTCCGGTACGGGCGTGCCGACAGGTTCCGCCACCTGCAGCGGCTACGGCGGGGTCTGCAGTAGAAGCAGCATGGGCAGCTACACCCCAGGCGGTGTTTATTAGAGGCTGA
>MHXL01000061.1:0-2608 GCA_001824455.1 Desulfuromonadaceae bacterium GWB2_53_15 | reverse complement strand
TTGTTCAGGCGGGTAAGGGTGTGCATACTGCCCACGCGAAAGGCGAATACAACTTAATGAATGAAATACACAACCTGCCTGATTTTGTTGCTGTAGAATCCTCACTTGAGGTGGGAAACCGTCCTGCCGGTATCATAACTCGAATTTACAGGCTGCTGGCTCATGAGAAACTAGCCCTGGCATTGCTGATCGCCATTCTTTCGAGTTGCATCATCGGGGCCACTCTCTTTCGTGGGCGACAGGCGGGTGAGCTGATCTTTTCAACGCTCTGGTTCAATGGCCTGCTGGCATTGCTCGTCGTCAATGTCGCCTGCTGCTTCTTCGGCAGAATCCTGGGCAGGAAACTTACCCTCATTTCCGCTGGCATGATCCTGTTTCATCTGAGCTTTGTCTCCATGTTCGCGGGCATCATCTATAACAGCCTGTTCCATTTCCATGGCGTGATCAGACTGACCGAAGGAGAGACCCTCCCCAGCGGACAGCCCCAGAGCTACGACCGCATAGACCAGGGGCGCTTCTTCGACTATGCGCGATTGAAGGGGCAAACAACACTGGTCAGGATGCAGACCGGCTACAAGGTGGACGGCCTCGACAAGCGGGTGGCCTACGAGATTGCGGTAGGCGAGGAAGGTTCAAAAAAACAGGGGCTGGTTTACATCACGAAAAACCTCGCCTACGACGGTTTCAGGTATTTCAACGACAAGGAAGGTTATTCAATTCTGGTTGTCCTCCATGACAAACAGGGGCGGGAACTCTTTGGCGCTTATGTCCCGCTCCAGAGCCTCAAACAGAAGGACGAAAGTTATCTGTACACGACCGGGCGGGAGAATGGCCCCGGAACCCTTCTTTTTCCCCAGGACAGGGCGAAACCGCTCTTTAATCTCCAGGTAGCCTATCGTCCGGATCCGAACCAGGAGCGAGCGGGAGATGTCTTTTTCCAGGCGCGGCCGCTTGGTAAGTCGGATGCACCTCCGGCAGGAAGCGCTATCGAAAAGAGTAAAACGGCCGTTGGTGAAAAGTTTGACTTAGGTGAGTATTTCCTTTCCCCCAAGGAGGTTCGCTACTGGGTCGGCATGAGCGTGCGCCACGATCCCGGCCTGCCGATCGTGCTTGCGAGCCTCTGGGTCGGCCTGGGTGGTATGGTCATTACTACCTTCGGGCGGTTGATGAAGCGCAGGCGGGATGATAATGAATCCTGCGAGCAGTAGATTAAACAGAATCCTATGTTATGCTTTGATAATTCTTTAGTGAGGTGAACTAATGAAACCTGAATTCATCTGTTTCTGGAGTGCGGTGGCACTGTATGGCGTCAGCACTTTCAGTTATATTTTCGGCCTGATTTCAAAGTATGAGAAGCTCTTCCTGATCGGCCTGTACACCGCCCTGGGCGGTTTTATCCCCCACGTCGCTGCCATTGCCCTGCGCTGGATGGCGGGAGGAGCCGGGGTCAATCCATTCATCACCATCTCCGAATCGATCAGTTTCGGCGTACTCATGGCGGTACTGCTTTATCTGATCACCCAGTTCTCCATCAAAAAGATCCGTCCCTTGGGAGTGCTGGTCATGCCGGTTGCTTTTATCCTGCTGGGGTGGTCCGGAACACTCATGAAGGAAGTGGCATCCCAGATTGCACCTGCCTTGCAGAGTTATTGGCTCTGGGTCCATATCGTCGGGGCGACCACAGGTTTCGCCTCGGTCCTGATTGCGGCCGGTATGGGGGTGCTGTATCTGCTCAAAGATAAAAACTCCGGTGGGATCTACGAAAAGTTTCCCGAGCTGCAAACGCTCGATGGCCTGTCCTACCGCTACGTAGCCGCCGGATTCATCATGTACGGCCTGATGATCATTTCCGGCGCCTATTGGTCGAACCAGATCAAAGGCAGCTTCTGGAACTGGGACGCCGTGGAGGTCTGGTCGCTCGTATCCTGGCTGATCTATGGCATATACCTGCATTTGCGGATAACCATGGGGTGGCGCGGCCGGAAGCTTGCCTGGTATGCCCTGCTGGCCCTGGCAATGATGATCGTCAGCTACTGGGGCATCCCCTTTGGTGCCGAAACGTTTCATGCCGGCTTCCGTATCGAACACAACTAGCTGAGAACTCCGATGAAACTTGCCATAATCAAGCCGCCCCTGCCGTTCGGCTGGACCCCGGTGGCACCGCCGATCCTGGAATATCTGGCCGCGCTGACCCGCCGGGCAGATCCGGCTATCGAGATCAGGCTGATCAGCGCCAGCGCCACCCCGGACGCCTTCGACACCCTGGAGTGCGACCTGGCGGCCATAAGCCTGCTGACACCCACGTCCGTCCCGGGCTACCGGATTGCGGAAGGCTTGCGGGCGCGGGGAATCAAGATCGTGTTTGGCGGCATGCATGCCTCGGCCCTGCCGGACGAAGCCAAGTTACACGGTGATGCGGTGGTGATCGGCGAGGCCGAATCCGTATGGGGTGAGCTGTTGAGCGACTTTCGGGCCAGCCGGCTGAAACCCTTCTACCACGGTGAGCAGATCGTCCTGGATGACCTCCCCACGCCGCTCTACGGGCTCCTCAAAGACAACCACCAGTTCCGGATCGTGAACACCTCGCGCGGCTGCCCCTATAACTGCA
>MHXL01000060.1:4090-6727 GCA_001824455.1 Desulfuromonadaceae bacterium GWB2_53_15 | reverse complement strand
ATGACCTGACCGGCCTCTTCAATGCCAATCACTTCCATACCCTGCTCGACGCTGAAATCGAGCGGTCGAAACGTTACGCTACGGAGTTCTCGCTGGTTTTTCTTGATCTGGACCATTTCAAGAGCGTTAACGACACGCATGGTCATCTGGTGGGAAGCCGGCTATTATCCGAGTTCGGGCGGCTGTTGAAACAACACGTACGCGCGACAGATCTGGGCGCCAGGTATGGCGGCGATGAGTTTGTCATTATCCTACCCAATACAACCAAATCGGGTGCTTTGGCCATGGTGGGGAAACTACGCGGCATCATTGCCGGGCATCATTTCCTTGCCGATACTGGCGAGCGGATCGCGGTCACGGCCAGTTATGGCATCGCCACTTTTCCGGAAGACGCCGATAGCAAGCGCGGGCTGATTCAGGCTGCCGACCAGGCGATGTACCAGGTAAAGGAATCGACTCGTGACGGTGTCAGGGTCTATTGTGCCGATGCAGCCCTGCTGGGTGGCTGAAGACCGTCTATCGGGTGTGGTGGCATGAGGTGAATTGCTGTTTTCAGCTATTGCTCTAGCTCAGAGTGCATGAAGGATCTGCTACTTGAAGACTGACTGAATCGTTCAAAAGAGTAATAATATTGTTAAGCAGTCGAAGAATTTCATTTTGCCCCTGCAAGCAAAAGCCGGCTGTGCTTTGCGGGTCTTTTTCCACACGGATGCCCATAACATCAGGATTTCCCAGGCTGAAAACATCCTCATCGGTTATATCGTCTCCCACGAAGATGGCTCGCTGACACGCCAGATGCCGCATTAGAGCCTCCAGTGCCGCACCTTTGTGAGGTGCGCATCGAGGTGCAATATTTTCAACAAATATGCCTGACACGGTGCGCGGAACCGGTGTTAAATGGTCAATAGCGGCAAGTATAATCTTGCGGGTTTTGGTTTTAGCGGACGCTTGTCGATAGTGAATGGCAATGGTTTGACCCTTATCCTCCAAGGATATACCGTTTGCATACATATCCGGCAGAAGCAAATGCAACTGTTTTTTCCATTCTCGACAGATTTGAGCAAAAATCTTCACTGATGCTTCCTCCCCAGGAAGTCCCTCTGCACCGTGGTTTCCAACCAAATAGGAAGGGTTAAAGCCGAGATGGTGCAAGGCATCGGCACGGGAACGTCCGGTTATAATAACGACCGGCGCCACACTGTTAAGCTGTATCAGGCACTCACGCACCTGGTCCTTGATCATGATGCCTGCAGGTTTTTCGACGATCGGCGCCAAGGTTCCATCTAGATCAAAAGCAAAGAGCGTTGAATGACTGACAAAAGCATGAAGCGCTGCCTGACCGGAAGCGCTGAAGAGATACCTCATTAATATTCCTTACGGGTTTTTGGATATACGCATAGCCAGCTTCTCGCGCTGACGCACCCGGGCGGCATCCAGCAGCATCCGGCCGGCCCAGCGATAGACATTGAAATCCCTTACCAGGGCGCGCATACTGCGCATTCGCTCCTGTTGTTCATATTCCGGCATAAAGAGCGCCTGATACAGAGCCTCGGCAGTCTGTTCCACATGGTACGGGTTGACGATCAGTGCCTCGTGCAGCTCGTGTGCAGCGCCGGTAAACTGGCTTAATACCAGTACACCCTGTTCATCGTCACGGGCAGCCACATACTCCTTGGCCACCAGGTTCATGCCGTCATGGAGGCTGGTAACCATGCAGATCTGTGCTGCCCGGAAATATCGGTTTACTTGGTCCGGTTCGTGGTGCTCGGCCTTGAGGAAGATTGCCGGACACCCCTCACGGGAAAAGCGGCCATTGATCCGTTCCGCGAGGGCATGCACCCGCATCTCGAAGGCTTGGTACTCCTCCAGCGCCGAGCGACTGGGGGCAGCGATCTGGATAAAACTGAAATGCCCCACCAGCTCGGGATGCAACTCAAGCATCCTTTCAACCGCATTGAAACGTTCCAAAATACCCTTGGTATAGTCCATTCGGTCGACACCGATTCCCAACAGGTGATCAGAGGGTAATCTCAAATCATTCAGGATTTCCTGCCGGGTCTGTTCGACAGGTGGGACTGTCCCCAGCCAGGGGGGCGGCCACTGGATCGAGATCGGATAGCTCTCCACCATGGTCAGTTGGCCACGACGGGAGACCGTGGATGATTCGTGTTCGATGCGGGTTTCCAGATAACGATCCACGGTTTCCAGAAAATTCTTGCAGTGATAGGGGGTATGAAAACCGAGAATGGTGCTTCCCAGCATCCCCTTCAGCAGTTCTTCACGCCATGGGCAGATGCCGAATGACTCCGGGTTTGGCCAAGGTATATGCCAGAAAGTGATGATGGTGGCTTTAGGCAGCGCCTTGCGGATCATCTCCGGCAGCAGGGCAAAGTGATAGTCCTGCACCAGCACCACCGGGTTGTCGCTGTCTGCCTCCTCAACCACAGCATCGGCAAAGCGCTGGTTGATCTTCACATACTGCTCCCAGTCGCTGGTGCGAAATACCGGCCTGACATGGGCGATATGGCAGAGCGGCCAGAATCCTTCGTTGGAGAATCCGTAATAATACCCTTTTTCCTCTTCCTTACTCATCCAGATTCGTCGCAAGTTGTATTCCGGCTTGTGCGGTGGCACCAT
>MHXL01000060.1:0-4063 GCA_001824455.1 Desulfuromonadaceae bacterium GWB2_53_15 | reverse complement strand
TCGGTCGGCCGTACCGCTGCCATGGGCGATCCATGTGCCCGAACAGGCCCGCATTACTGGCTCAACAGCAGTTACCAGGCCACTGGCGGGACGGTGTACCTTGATCTCACCTTCTTCTTTACTATGGATGTACGGCTCGCGATTGGAGACAACGATTATTCGCTCACCCACCAACTGCTTGTGCAGCAGATTTTTCAATGTTTCTGGGCTCCAGGTTATGGTTGAATCGTCGGCCAGACGCCGTTCTGCGTCCAGGGAACGCAACAAGGTTTTCAGATCTCCTACCAGCGGCTGTAATTCCGAAGAAACAGTTGGCTGGGAAAACGGCTTGAGGATTCCCTCGCCACGCAGTATGGCCCTAACACCTTCCATCCAGCCACGCCAGCTAAGATGGGCGACGAAAACCGTGATGATAGAGGTGACAACTCCGAGTAAAACAAAGAGTGTAATTATATATTTGCGGGTATCGGCGCTGCGGCGCTCGACAAAGCTCATATCGTGGACTAGGATCAGTGAGCCGCTTTGTACTCCTTCCAGTTCCATCGGGTGAGTGGCTACGTGAACTGCTCCCTGAGGGAGTTGATGTAGCGGACTGGTCTTATTCTCCTGTGATGTTTTAGTGGAGCACCCCAGAGATTCAGGGAACGTCGGTGTGCGGTACAGCAGTTTGCCAACTCCGTCACAGAAACCAAGGGCCAGCAGCCGCTCGTCCTGGATAGCACGGAGCAGGAGCGCATTGATTCTGGTCTTGTTCCCCTGCTGGAGAAGTTCAGCCAGAGGCTCATGCAGTGTATTGGCAATCAAGCGGGAACGAATATCCATGTCTCGTACTGCCCAGCGCAGGGTAAGTGTGTCCACCAGCGGCACAACCGCAATAGCCAGCAATCCCAGGGCAATGACAAGCGGGACTACGAAACGGAGTGAAAGATGCAGAGATCTGAGTGAAAAACCGGATTTTATCTGATTCATTAAACCTCCTCGAACTGTTTTTACCGGCGTACGATACGGAGCGTCACGCCGTTAGATTCTGTTGTCGAGTGTGCAAACCGAATCATAGCGCTTGCTGAGACGGATGGCGGCGTACTGGCGGCGTATCCTTGATTGGATTCATGGTTTTTTTACTACTCCAACAAATTTGCTGACAAAAAAACCGAGCGGTGCAGCCATCAGGCTGAACAATGCGCCCATCTTGGCCGCAGCGCGAATGGAAGGGTCGGTAAAGGCCTCACCGGCGACAAACAGAGCTACTGTGAAACCTGTGCCTGCGATGATACCGGCTGTCAGCAGGTCGCGCCGTTTCATGCCGTGCGGAAGTCCAAAACCCAGCATGGTTGCCAGGTAGCCGAATGCGAAGATACCGGCGGTCTTGCCGGTCAGTAATGAAACCAGCACCAGGGTTGTAACTGTTCCCATGCTGGAAAACTGGACTCCGGCATTGGCCAGACTGAACATGAACAGACCGAAATCTACAAATACCTTCCATTCATGCTCAAACCTGGAGAGCGGGGTGTGGTCACCGGGGTCTTCCTCAAAGAAATGTTTGTGCTCCTTTTTTGCGTGAGGCAGAAACGGAATGATAAAGACCAGTGCCAGGGCAGGGTGCAGATGTGCATGATGCAGCCCGACCCAACTCAGGGTTCCGCCAACCAGGATATATGGCCAGTAATTTTTGATCTGAAGGCGGCGCAGGAACCAGGCTGAAAACATTCCAGCTGCAGTCAGCAATAGCCACATAGGCTCGACCGGCAGCAAGGGATTAGGATAGAATACGGCGATGATTGCCAGACCGATGGCGTCATCGGCCACGGCCAGCAGCAGCAGGTAGGACACGGCAGGATGGGAAGCTCCGAAAACCATTCGTGCCGTCAGCCAGGCTAGGGCGATATCGGTGGCGGTGGGGATACCCCAGCCGTTGTGCAGTTCCGGAGCGCCGATGGTGGCGTTCAGGCACAGATAAACCGCAATCGGGCCAATTACACCGCCAAGAGTGCCTAATAGCGGATTGACGGCCTTTGATACAGGATTCAGGTCTCCGCCCGGCAAGCAGCTTTGGGTGATTTCAACTGCAGCGATGCCGAAAAAAAACACCATGAACAGCTCATTGGATACAAAGTGGAAGGAAAGCCCGCCAAGAAAGGGTGTGGTGTTGAAGGCCTGATTCCCGGCCGGGTCCAGGTTGGCCCAGACGATTGCAACCACGACGCCTGCCAGCAGCGGCACGGAAAATTCACGAAAAAGGTTGAGATGATGCTTCATTTGTTTGGGACTCCTTACAGCGTAACCAGCTAATACCAATTCCAAATCAAAGCGCTATCTTCGTTGGCTCGTCTTCGGCTCCTCAACGTACTGTTTGTACGCCTCGTCGCCTCAATCCTCACCGCCTTGATTTCACCTTTGATTTGAAATTGGAAATAAGTTGGCAAGCAGTCTACCTTTATACAATAACAAAAGGCGCTTTTCCAAGCGCCTTTTGTCCCTCAGTCACATGCCCTGTTTAAAATCAATACCCCAGCAAGCGCGGCAGCCACAACGATATGATGGGTACGTAGGTGATCAGCAGCATGAATCCTACCATGGCGATCAGCCAGGGCAGGACCGCCACCGAGAGCTCGGAAATCCCCATCTTGGTGATGCCGCTGGCCACGTACAGGTTCAGACCAACAGGCGGGTGGCACATGCCGACCTCCATGTTGACCGTGATCAGGACACCGAAATGGATCGGATCGATGCCTAACTGCATGGCAACCGGAAACAGGATCGGGGCCAGGATCAGGATGATCGAGGAGGGCTCCATGACATTGCCGGCCAGCAGCAGCAGCACGTTGGTTACCAGCAGGAACGCGACCACACCCAGGTTGTGACCCAGGATCCAGTCCGCCATGATCTGAGGGATCTGCTCATGGGTCATCAGGAAGGAGAACAGCACCGCGTTGGTGATGATATACAGCAGCATGGCCGACATGCTGGCTGAATCGAGCAGGACCTTCGGGATCCTTTTGAAGGTAATGTCCTTATACACGAATACCGCGACAAAAAAGGCGTAAACAGCACTCATGGCAGCAGCTTCCGTCGGGGTGAACATGCCGCTGTAGATACCGCCCAGTACGATCACGATCAGCAACAATCCCCAGACACTCTCGCGGAAAGCCTTGCCACGCTCTGCCCACGTGGCTTTCGGCATACGCGGATAATCATGCTTGCGGGCGATCCACCAGGAAACTATCCCCAGCAGCGTTACCAGCATCAATCCGGGTATAACCCCGCCCATGAACAATCCGCCGACCGAGGAGTTGGTGGCAACACAGTAAATAACCATCGGTATGGATGGCGGAATCAGTATGCCGAGCGAGCCGGAGGTGGTGATGACACCGGCGCCGAAACGCTTGGGATAGCCGGCTTTTACCATGGCCGGCAGCAGGATGGATCCGATTGCCACAACCGTGGCCGGGCTTGACCCTGATACGGCGGCAAACAGGCCGCAGGCGATGACACCGGACAGGGCCAGGCCGCCGTACAGGTGCCCGACCATTGAGGTGGCAAAGTTGATCATCCTTTTGGCGACACCGCCGTGGGTCAGGAAATTACCGGCCAGAATAAAGAAAGGGATCGCCATGATCTCGAACTTCTCTATGCCGGTAAAGAGTTTCATCGCCACTGCTTCGGTCGGTATTTCGGTGAAAAAGAAGAGGAACGAGAGAACCGTGAGGCCCAGTGCGATCGAGATCGGCATGCCGGTCAGCATCAGTGTCAGCAGCAGGGCAAAGACAATGCCGGTGCTGCCGAGCATGGCTATTGCTCCCAGCGCTGCCGCGATACAGAGTAGCCATTTCGTTGCCTTTGCCTTGCTGAACTGCTCCCAGCCGGCGACTGTAGTCGTACTCATTTGGCACCCCCGTCTTTTTCATCTTCCTCAAATTTATGTGTTTCATATTCCTCAAGCGCTTCAGTGGCATCCATGACCTTCAGATCTTCGAGGCCGTCAACATGGGTATGGTCGTGATGCGGCAGCTCGCCGGTGCGGAAGAAATGCCAGCCAACCTGCAGGAATCGGAAACACATCAGG
>MHXL01000059.1 GCA_001824455.1 Desulfuromonadaceae bacterium GWB2_53_15 | reverse complement strand
GAGTTTATCGTCTCCGGCATGGGGCAGGTGCATCTGGAAGTGATTGTAGAGGAGCTGAAGCGTAAATTCGGGGTGGACGTGATCCTGAAAACCCCCAAGGTCCCATACCTGGAGACTATCCGCGGGTCGGCCAAGGTGCAGGGCAAGTACAAGAAACAGTCCGGCGGGCGGGGACAATACGGTGACTGCTGGATCGAAATGGGGCCGACCGGGCGCGGTGAGGGCTATGTTTTTGATGACAAAATCGTTGGAGGGGTTGTCCCGCGCCAGTACATCCCGGCCGTGGACAAGGGTATCCAGGAAGCTTGTCAAGATGGGTTTCTGGCCGGTTATCCTGTGGTTGATTTTCGGGTTGCACTCTATGATGGTTCCTTCCACACGGTTGACTCCTCTGAGATGGCCTTCAAGGTTGCCGGTTCCATGGCTTTCAAAAAGGCCATGGAGGTATGTAAACCGGTGCTGCTGGAGCCGATCATGAACCTGAAGGTGACCGTGCCGGATGAAAACATGGGGGATGTCATCGGTGATCTGAACTCGCGGCGTGGCAAGGTAGTCGGGGTGGAGCCCAAGGCCAATTCCCAGATCATCCGGGCCGTGGTGCCGATGTCCGAGGTGCTGGCTTATTCCAATGATCTGAAATCCATGACCAGCGATCGCGGCATGTTCAGCATGGAATTTTCCCATTATGAAGAATTGCCGACACATCTGTCGCAGAAAGTGATTGCTGAAGCCAACGCGACTAAAAAACACAATGGAAATGCCTGACAGGTATAACGTACACGGAGGTTTTAGATGGATTTCAAGTTTAGTAAGGATTTGGACGATAGCTCTAATCAGGCCGTCGATGGCAGTAAGGGAAACCAGAATGTCCTGCTGATAGTCCTGCTTGTGCTGGTCGGTGGTTTTGCTTACGTGTACTTTTTCACCGGGCTGATCAAGCCGCTCAAGGTGCAGAAACCTGTAGAAGCGCAGCTCCCACAAGTCGTGAAAAAACCGATCCCTACCCGCGAAGGTGAGTTGGGCAAGGGTAGTGCAACAAATGTCCCCTCTGAAATAAATAAAGAGTCTGCTGCAGCTTCAGCAGGCAAGCCAGAGCCGGCCAAGGTTTCCCAAGCGTCCCCTGTAGTGGTTCCGGTCGCAAAAGAAGCACCCAAGCTAAAGGAAGAGGCCAAGAAGCTGGAAGCCGCTAAACCGGCTGTAAAAAAACCGCAGCCTGCCCTAGCTGAAAAAAAAGGACAGAAGCCGGCTGCAGTCAAGGTCGATGCTAATAAAACTGCACCGGTTGAGAAAAAACCGCCTGTTGCTGCTGAGAAAAAAGAGGTCACGGCTAAAAAAGCAGTCGACAAGCAGAAAGCGGTTGGTGGCGAGGTAAAGGTCAAAAAAACAGCTGCCAAGCCTGAGAAGAAGCCTGCAGCAGCACCAGGCCAAGCAGGCAGTGGCCGTTGGACGGTCATGGTGGGCTCTTACCTGCTGGAGGACGCTTTGGCGGTTGATCTGGTGAGGGTCAGGAAAGCTGGCCTCGAAGTGTCTGTCGTGCCGGGCGCACGCAAGAAAACCCAGATGAACCGACTTTTCCTTGCGGAATATAGCGATCGTAGTGCTGCCCAGGCCGAGTTGGATAAAATCAGACGCCATACATCCGATGCGTTCATCATGGATCACGGCGGCAAATATGCTGTTTATGCCGGTTCCTACCTCTTAAATGAGCGGGCCTTATCCGAGAAGGAACGGTTGACTGCGGCCGGATTTCCCTTGGCTTTGAAACTTGCCGAGGTGTCTATACCATCCAAAAGCTTGACAGCTGGAACCTTCAGCGACAAAAAAACGGCGGAGGCGGCCCTGAAAAAGCTGAAGTCTGCTGGTGTCAAGGCGAATCTTTCCCAGCAATAGGATTCTATGGTAGAGAAGCTCAAACTGAAAATTTCTCCGGCAGTGGCAGCTTATGTCCGCCCCGCTGTCAGTACCGCTGAAAAGCTGCGGGGGCTTGAAGCTGCAGCAGAAATGGTGCCTGCTGATCAGCTGATGCTCTTCTTCTGCTTGATGAGGGATGCGGATGATCTGATTAAAGCTGCTGCAACGGTAGCTTTTGGCGCACTACCGGAAAAACTACTGGCGGAGTATATTCGCGAGTCCAAGACCCACCCGGCGATCCTCGATGCAATCGCACGCCATCACCATACCTGGCCGGATGTTGTCGCTGCACTCCTGGAAAACGAGGCGCTTAGCCCGCAGGCGGCTGGATTTCTCAAAAGGTTCACTACTCTGGATGAGCAGCGTCTGGATACCAATACAGGTGAAAGCGCAGACCAAGGCTGCGATGAAGAGCGCTTGGTCGAGGAGCTGAGTGCCGATGACGAGGAACCGTTGAAAGACACTGACGATTCTGATGAAGATGAGCCCGGTGAGGTGGAGGAGCAAGACGAAGAATTTCTGAGCAAATATAAGATGGCTCAAATAATGGGGATTGCCGAAAAGATCAAAATGGCACTGTCCGGCGATAAGGAATGGCGTTCGATCCTCATCAAGGACGCCAACAAACTGGTCTCGGGCAGTGTCATCAAGAATCCTCGCATTACTGAAGCAGAGATACATACCCTGGTGAAGGCCGGGGTTCAGAACGATGAGATCATGCGACTGATTTGCTCAAACAAGGAGTGGATCAAAAACTACAAGATTCGCAAGGCGCTCGTGGAAAACCCACGAACGCCGGTTCAGAATGCTCTGCGCTATCTTGCTACTTTAGGGGAAAAAGATATTGCCAGCTATGCCAAGAGTAAGAACATCTCTTCGGTGATTTCCACGCAGGCCAAGCGGATGTTGCTGAGCAAGAAACGCTAATTGACCGGGAGCAAGGATGGCTATTGTTAATCACGCCAAACGAGAGATCAACGCAAAAATTGTATACTACGGCCAAGATGGCGCAGGGAAGGGAACTTCGCTTCGCTACGTGTTTGACAGGATCAAGCCGAGCTTGCGTGGTGAACTGAAAAACCAGCCTACTGCTGGGTCAACGTTGCTTTTCTTCGATTTCAGCCCTTTCGAGCAGCCGGTCTTTAGTGGCTACCGTATCCGTTTTCATATCTATACGCTCCATGGCAAAGTTGCAAATCCCGCAGCCTGGAAGATGACCCTCAAGGGAACTGACGGTCTTGTGTTTGTAGCGGATGCCTCGCCGGGAGCATTGACTGCTACGCAACAAAGCCTATCGCAGGTGCGTGATTTTATGAATGCCTATGGCGTAGGGTTGCGTGATCTACCGATGGTTCTCCAACTCAACAAGGTTGACCAGGCCGGTCGTATATCAGCGGCAGATTTTGCTTTGAATCTTGGGTTAGCGGATTGCAGTACCTGTTTGACCACGGCTACTACTGGAGAGGGTGTTCTGGAGGCTCTTTCACAGTTATCCCGCGAGATCATGTTGCGTGTCAGGGAGAGCGGTGATGTCCCGCAGGAAGAAGGTATGGTCGTTGAGGCCTGCGCTGAAGCCGAAAATGTCGAAAATCAGATCAACACTGATGCTGATTCGGAGTTTTCGGTTTCAGTAGAGCCGGTGGAAGAGTGTCTGCAGGATGATGAATCCGTACCTGAAAGTCTGGCCGTTACGGATGGATTGCAGGTTACCGTCGCTGAAGCAGGCGTCAGTATAGAAGGCGGCACGGTGCGGATACCCTTGGACGTTTGTCAAGCTGGTGGGGTTCAGCGTTTGGTACTGACCGTTGCAATCGGTCCGGGTTAGGGTGTGACGTGATGCCGATGGATTTTGATCTGATAATGGCTGGCCGGCTGATGTTGGCTTCGCTGCTGGGGGCGCTGATTGGTCTGGAGCGCGAGGTCCATGGCCGTACTGCCGGCTTTAGAACCCATCTGCTGGTTTCCCTTGGGTCGGCACTGTTTATGGCTGTTTCCATTCACTTGTACCGTGAATTCGGTGATTTCAGCGGTAGGTTACCGGTTGGAGTTGATCCGGGAAGAGTGGCGGCACAGGTTGTGACCGGTATCGGTTTCCTGGGGGCGGGAGCAATTATCCGGGACAAGGCCTCGGTACGGGGGCTGACCACCGCTGCCTGCCTCTGGATCGCGGCAGCGATCGGGCTGGCCTGTGGAGCCGGTTTGTATATGCTGCCACTGCTGGTTGCTGTCATTGCACTGGTCAGTCTGGTTGCCCTGAAGAAGATCGAGGGCGTGCTGGCACGAGACAGATACGCAATGCTGAAGGTTGAAAGCGATGATGTTGAGGGACAGCTGGGACACATAATCCATGCCGTTGAAGCCATTGGTTTTCAATTGACACCATTTGGAGTTGAACGAAAAAAAAACGGGATGCTTGTCTTTGAGCTACAAGTAAAGATGCACGGAAAAAGCATTTCTACAGATTCCATTGATCGGATTTCTGCACTTGAAGGCGTTAAGGGGGTTGAATTCAGGCTTCAGGCGGCTATCTGAAGACTCTCCAGAAGGGGATCATAAATGGGACGCTCTGCTGGTAACGCCGATACTCATCACCAAATGTTGCGATTAGTCGTCGCTCTTCGATCAACGCCCCGCTTATAAAATAGATCGCGGAGAGGATGGTTAGCAGGAGCCACTGGACGGTCATGACCGGGTTGAGGATCATGAAGATGGTTGAGAGTAGATAGAGTGGGTGACGTACTATTGCATAGCAGCCACTGGTAACCAGATGCCGGCCTGATGATGTCGTTGCCCTGATCTGGCTCAAGCCCAGAAAGTCAGCGGTTCCGGTCTGGCGTATGCAGTTGAAAAGCATGGAAGCGATCACGATCTGAATCAGGTAGATGACCAAACTCCACACTCCGGGTGCGTAATATAGTACCGGTGAATTTCTATACGACGCCATAACCCAGGCAAACATAACAAACGAGCCTAGGTTATAGATCAGCCGGTAGAAGCGAGGCTCCTTTCCAATCGTTCCTCCAATCAACTTTTTTACCCGTTTTGCGGCAAACAAGGAATGTACTGCGGCGAAGGCGATGAAACGAAGTATGAAGACGGCATAGTCGGGCAGAACAGGCTCCTTAAATTTAAATTCACAGGCAGATTAGCATTACCGTCTTGTTTACACAATCACAACGTGCTATATACCGCTGGAAGTGCGTCACAATCAGGGAGGATTTGTCGATGGCTGTAATTACAATTTCA
>MHXL01000058.1 GCA_001824455.1 Desulfuromonadaceae bacterium GWB2_53_15 | reverse complement strand
AGCAATGGCACGCCATAAGCACGGTCAGAAACGAACGCAGTGTTTCTGCTGACGCCGTGAGGATCGTGGCAAGGCGTACAGAGTCCATTGACCGGTTTCATGGCCGGGGTACCCAAGGTGGTCGATGCGCCGAAGTGACCGCCCTTGTTGGTGTCGTTGGATTTTTTGTAAATGTATCTGATACTCGGGCCAAAAGTTGAGTAATTACCGAAATATGGCTTGTCGTTGTAGCCATAAATGCCCTGGGTGGCTCCGAAAGTGCTGTTGTAACCCCAAGGGACGTTCGTGCTTGCCGTGGAGTTGTTGTGGCAGTCGAAGCAGAGCGCCGCGCCGGGATTGTAAGCATTCTTGTTAGGCGCTGCCGCATCGCCGCCGGCAATCGGTGAGTAATCGGCGGTGTAGCCGCCCGCACCATTGACGGTTGATTTGAGGATGCCGCCTCTGTTGCGCCCGGTGGCGCTGGAGTAGGAGCTCATGATGCCGCCGGCCGAGCTGCCGTGTGAGTTGTGGCAGTCGAAGCAGAGTACTTGTGCGGTTGCGCTTGCGCTGGTATTGGGCCAGGTCTCCGTGGTGTTCCATCCGCGCTGGTTCAAGTCGGCTCTGCCATGGGCCGAATAAGCCTTATTCTGGGTATTTTTGGGGCTGACCATGGTAGTGGCGGTGTCACTGTATTTACCCCAGGGCGTCGTATCTGTACCCACGACGCTGCCGGAACTGTAACGGTTGAAGATACTCCGGGTATCCCAGGCGTATGTTTTCGGTGTCCGGTTGTCGCCGACAGCGCTGAAAGGAGTGATAGCGTCATTGCGTGTTCTGTGACAACCGATACAGTGATTGTTTACCTTGGAATATTCGGTCCTTCCGCCGCTGGCCAGGTAACTGGTGTAGGCGGAACCGCGGCTGCCGTCGCCCCAAATCACCAAGTCAACAGGCTTGTTGGCGGTTCGGTCGTGGTAGGCCGTATTAACTGTACCGGTAGCGTTTGCCTCCATATGGCAGGGGTAACAGTAGCTGTTGCTTATGGCCACGCCCTGGATGTGATGCGATTCGCCGGCAAACTGCGGAATGACAGCGGCGCGGGTATTGACCTGACCGCTGTGGCAGCCGATGCAGGTTGCCTGGAAGGCGCCGGTCACATACCTGCCGTCGGTGGAACCTACTGTCCAGGTCGGGCCGGTTGAAACGGTTGAATCATGACAGAGGATACTGAAGCACTTTTTGTTGGTATTGTCCCAAGCAGACAGCGGCCCTACGATGGACTTGTTGAAAGCGATTTCGAAAGCGCCGTTGATGTGTTTTGTGGAGCCGAACCCGGAGCCATCGTGGCAGACCAGGCAGTCGATGCCGTAGGTAGTGGTATGGATTTTGTGAATGTCGGCATTACCATTGGTCCAATCTGAAGTCTGGTTTTTGTGACAGCTGCCGCAATCTACCTTCGGACCGCCCCAGACCGGGCTGGCGTAATTGCCGTGTCCGTCGCTGTGGCAGTAAACGGCGCAGGTTCCGTAGCTGGCGCTGGGTGCCAGGCCGTTGGTCTTACCGCTGGTTCCGGCCGTGCCGTTGCCGGCCGCCGGGGTGTAGAGCGGGCTGGTGGCCGGCAGGTTAAGCCCCTGGACGGTGGTGCCGTAGAACTGCCATTCCACCTGGCCGTCCACATGGTAGTTGTTTTCCTTGACACCGTGGCAGATGCTGCAGGCCAGGCCGAGTTCGCCATAGCCGGTACCGACATGGGCACCGTGCGAGCCTCTGATGCTGTAGGTTGTGCCGGTCACGCCGTGGCAGGAGCCGCACTCGGCCTGGGAGGCGCCGGCTTCCCAATTGGGCTTTACATTGCTGCCCCCTTCCAGGGCGGTCGCGGCGTTTATACCGCCGCCGTGGCAGTACAGGTTCTGGCAGGTTTTGAGATCCGCCGAATCCTTGTTGTCAGTTCGCCGCACGGTGGTGCTGGAGCGGGTCGAGAAGTAGATGATCGGCTGCGAATAGCTGTTGGTCAGGGTCGAATAGCCGTAAAAGGTTCCCCGGCTGACCTTGCCGCCATAGGCGTTGAAGCCGATTTCCAGCTTGTAGCTGGGCATGTCGCCGGAATAGTTGTAATGGCAGGTGTTGCAGCGCTTGCCGATGGTCGGGTTCAGGAAATGGGCCTGGTGCGCCCCGACCATTCCTTCGCCGAGGGCGTTGATGGCCGGCTTGGTCAGGCTGTTTTCGTCAATCGGCGGTAAGCCGTGGCAATTCAGACAGCTGTCGACAACGCCGTTGGCATGTATTTCCGGTTTGGTGAAACCACTGCCGGCGGCATTGACATGCTTGTGGCAGGTGATGCACTGATTGGACAAGAAAGCCCGGTTGTTGTCGTCATCCCAATGATTATAGCCCGGCAGCGGGGCCGGCGGCGGAGAGTCATGGCATTTTTTGCAGTCGGCGGTAGTGCCGGCCAGGAAGGGTGAGTTCCAGACCGGAGCCGCAACACGACTGGCATTGGCCGGCGCGCCGTCATCCAGCGCCGAACCGTACAGACCTGTGCCTTCGACGGAATTCATGCCGGAGCCGTGGCACCAGATATTGCTGCACTGACTGGAGCTGTAAGCCGGCTGGTGCGAGGCGCTGGTATAGCCGTTCATGACACCGCTGGAGGCGGTGGCGCCGAAAGTAAGCTCAGCCGGCAGGGCTGTGTCGATATGGCCGGGGGTGTAGGGACCTTCCGGCTTGTAGTGGCACTCGTCACAGTCGTATTTTGCCGACAGTTTAAACGGCATGGAGGTGATGTGCTGGAAGTGGGCGCCGACGTAGGGGTCGGTATTGGATGTGGTGCCGTTTGGTCCCATGGTGCCGTAGAAACCGCCCGCTGACGGATTGGTGCTGTGGCACTTGTCACAAAGCGGTATGGCGTTGTTGACCGAACCCCAGCTCAGGGCGGTGGCGCCGGTCTTGGGTCGGCGCGAGCCGTGGCAATTGCCGTTGTAGCAGGTGCCGTAGGAAGCCGAGCCGGGCACTTTGGCCGAGCTGTAGGAGTAGTGGGTGTTCTCGCCCAGGCCGCCGAATTCGAAGTTGATGTAGCTGTCTCCGTGTTTGAGCGGGTTGGCGTCGCCGCCGTTGCCGTGGCAGATGCGGCAGTCGAACGCGGCATCGCCTGCGCCTGTTCCGGCATGTTGCGGGTGCCCGCCGGTGACATTGGGCTGGGCCTGATGGCAGCTGTTGCAGGTGGTGGTGCCGCCCCAGCTCGGTGTGTTAAATACGTCCGGCGCGCCGGTGCCGTTGTTGTTGACACTGCTGACGACGTTGCTGTGGCAGTACAGGTTCTGGCAGGTGCCGTAGCTGCCTGGCGCGGTGGGCGCGGGATAGCCGGTGCTGCCCGAGTTCTGGCCGCGATACAGGGCGGTGGGGGTGATGGTTGACAGATCCCATTCCACATCGCCGTCGATATGGGCCGAGCTGGTGGAATAGTTGCGGAAGCCGTGGCACTTGCTGCAGGCGATGCCGTTGCCGAAGCCGGGCTCATTATCGGCATGCTTGTGGTGGCTGCCGGATTCGGGCGGCACTGAATTGGTGGCGGCATGGCAGGAGCCGCAGCCGACCTGGGTGATGCCGGTCCAGGCCGGTTCGGTGTTGTAGCCACCGTTATTTTCCCAGCCGTGGCAATAGACATTGCAGTTCATGATCGTGCTGGGGGCCTGCTCGATGGTAATGCCGGCGGCGCCTACGTAGGTGTAGCCGTTGCCCGGAACCAGCGAGCGCATTTTGCCGCTGGAAAACTGGCCATGGAAGCCGGGGAAGTTAGTGTTGTTGACCTTGAAGCCCATGTTGATGTTCTTGTCCGGCTGGGATGTCAGCAGATGGTTGCCGTTGCTGTGGCAGGTCTGGCATTTCAGCCCGCGCTGGTTGTGCTTGTCATGGGAGCCGGCATTGGTGGCGTAGGGGAACAGGACGTTGGTCGGCGGCGATACCAGCTGTTCCTGGATGATCGGCGGATTGCCGTGGCAGTCATCGCAGGTCAGGCCGGTGGCCAGGGTCTTGAAGCCGATGCTGTGGGAATGGCAGCTCATGCAGTCGCCGTTGTTGTTGTGGGTTTTCCAGGCCACTTTCGAGGCGCTATACTGGTGGAAGCGGGCCCGGTGATGACAGACCTCACAGACATTGCTTGAAGTGGTCCCGCTGCGCAGATCATTGCCGAAGACGCCGGCCACGTTGGCGTTACTGGCTGTGGAGACTATCGAAAACAGCACCGGCCGGTTGCCGGTCGGGGTGGTGATGACATCCTTGACCTGTTTTATGTTATTGGCGTTAGGCGAGTGACAGCTGGCGCAGTCGTAGTCCATACCCCACTGGCCGTATTTGGCTGTGCCCAGCTGCATGCTGCTATGCATCATCGTGCCAAATTTATTGACTTTTACGTGTATCGGGTCGGGATAAAGGTATTCAGCGCCCTTATCAGTTGTAATTTTTACGTTGACGATCTTCTCCGCATTTTGGATAGCGCCCGGTTTGGCGGAGATATTCAGGTGCGTGTACTGGGAGCCCCGGTTGGGTGCAATGATGAAACTGTTGCCTTCGAAGGTGGCCGGATTAAAATTGCTGTCATCCGGATTGCTGCCGACAATCGAAAGGGTATAGGTGGTCGGGGTGCAGGCTCCGGTTTCGGTGCTGGTGATGCCGACAGCCAAAGACACGCTGTTGCCGGCTTTGATGTAGGAGGTTGACGGACTGATGGAGAGTTCCGGAATCTGGGCGCTGGTGCAGCGATCCTTGATGCTGGCGGTGGTCGACTTGGCCGAGCCATCACTGACGTTGTTAACCGAGTCCTTGGCGCAGACGCGGTAACCGTAGGAGACGCCTTCATCCAGTCCCTTGTCGGTAAACGAGGTGCCGGATACGTAGCCGGGGACCAAGATGGTTTTGACGCCGTCAGCATTACAGTTACGGGGGGGCGGGGCATTGCCCAGGCCACGCACCAGGATATAGCTGACCGCGCTGCCGCTGGCATCGGTGGATGGGGTCCAGCTCAGGTTGATCTGGGCCAGGTCGGCGTCAAGTCCATAGGTGCCGGTAACGGCCGTAAGAGTCGATTTGGCCTGGGGAGGCGAAGGATCGCCGGGTGGCAGCTGGTCCATGATGATCGTGGCGGTCAGGGCGTCGTTCAGCAGCAGCCGGTTGGTGGTCCTGGAGTGGACGATTGAAATCACATTGGCCTTGACATTGTAGGTCATGCTCTGACCGG
>MHXL01000057.1 GCA_001824455.1 Desulfuromonadaceae bacterium GWB2_53_15 | reverse complement strand
CTGATCTTCGCCACGCTGGCGCCCTTGATCGGAGCCGTGGCCAAGGCGTTGCAAGGAGAAACGGCCGGCGGTTCTCAACTGTACGCGTCGGAGCGCCTTGGTTGGGAGCATACGGCGTTTGCAAAGGGTTCGGCCCTGAGATGGTAATAGTCGCTTGGTGTATTGACATTGCGAAAGGAATTAAAGTCTGGGTCAATGGTTGCGACCTGCTCTTGTGAAAACCGGCGCACCCGCACATGGGGAAAGAAAGATACGATACGACGTCTGTCGGCCTCCAACGCCTGTTCCATGAAGGGAAGGCAACCCTTGCCGTACACTGCGTGCAGTGGCTCCATACCCTTCTCTCCCTCGGGGATGACCACGTCGGTTTCGTTGCACAGGATGGACAGCCTGCGGATCAGGGCACTGTTGAGGTAGGGCATGTCACAGGCCACGGCAAAGATATGCGGTGTCACGGCATGATACAGTCCGGCGTGCAGCCCGGCGAAGGCCCCCATGTCGGGGTAGCGGTCAGCCACCTTGCGGCAGGGGAGGAATTCGTACTGTTCCGGGTTATTGGTGACGAGCAAGACCTCGGGGAACAGTTCCAGCAGCTGGCGGTGGATGGCCTCGATAAAACGCCCCCCGCGGTAGGGGAGCAACGCCTTGTTGCTCCCCATGCGGCTGGAACTCCCACCGGCCAGAATGACGCCCGTCACCCCTGACGGCAATCGGTTATTGAGGACAGTATCCGGTTTCATAAAGTATCCTCGAACATTTTCAATGGATTCACATGCAAGCGGACACCTGACCACCCCTAACCCCTCCTGAACCAGGAGGGGGATATAAGCTCCCCTCCTTGATAAGGAGGGGCTGGGGGTGGTTGATTTTACCCTTATTTCCCGCGTTCAAAGCCTTCCCGTGTCGCCAGCAGATCCAGGTGGATCGTCAACAGATCCTCCACCTCCAGCGGCGCCTCGCAGCCCCCCTTGCGTGCATCCCGAGTCTTGATGTACCTGCTGCAGCCCCGGCAGGTATCAACCCGTGTCACCCCTTCGCCGGCCGTAAAATAGGACAGCTTCTCCGCATCCTCGCAACCGCAGGATGGGCATTTTATCCGTTTGAACGGCCAGGAGTATGAACAGGCCGAACAGGAGAGCCGGCGGCGCCCCTCATCGCCTGAAAGCTCGGCCATGGCGGGACGAGACCCGCAGAGCGGGCAAACGTTTTCCTGCCAGTTTGGGAACGCATCCTCGGTGATATCGGCAGCACATTGTTCCAGCGCGGTTTTGAGCGGGATTTCAAAGATGTACTCCATCAGTGGCGCAGGCACGTCGAGGAGGAGAGAGACCTCATCCAGGGGGGCGCGACGGCGCTCCAGGATTGCCGGCAGCAGGGGGGCCGGATCAATCTCACCCGCAGAAAGCGCCCGGCTGATCCGCTCCAGAGCCTCATCCCCCTCTTTGCCCTGCTGTTGCAGCACCTTGACGAGCCCCAGCAGGAAACCGATCAGCATCTCCCGGTCGATGAACAGATCGGCAGGAGATATCAAGGGGAAGCCGTTGGCGGTGCGCTCGGCCCGGTTGCAGCCGGCGAGGTCAATGGTGATGCCGGTCAGCCCCTCGCGGCCCTGCAGATAGTTGTAGACCGCTACAAAGAGCGGCGTGATGGCGGCATATTCCGGGGAGGTTGCCGCAGCCTGCTGTAGAGCGTATATTTTTGTTTCGGTGATAGGCATTTGGGACTCCAGTATAACTAATTCATAATTGCAATCAAAATGGCATCTCATGTTCCTTCTCCATGAGGGAGAAGGTGGCCGAAGGCCGGATGAGGGGGCAGCAGCGCCAAATATATCGACTCTGCCCCCTCACCCTAGCCCTCTCCCTCAGGGAGAGGGAACTAAACAGAATAAGTTACGGGCTCTCGCCGGTGACTTCCTTGTACCACTTGGGATGGTGCTTCCTGGCCCAGGATTTAGGGATATTCCCGTACAGCATTGCCTCGATGGTTCCGGGATTGCCGATGGTCGCCAGGTAGATATGCATCACAACAAACATGACTGAGCCCGCGAACATCAATCCGTGCAGCATAAGGGATAATTGTACGATCCATCGCGGAAAGAATGTCGGCATCCATATGAACAGGCCGGTAATTCCCAGTATCAGGGTTGCCACTGCGATGAAGATGGCGAACAGCTTCTGCCCGGGATTGTACTTGCCGATGTTGAAGTGGGTTTCGTCCCTGGAGAGATAGCCGCCGCGTTGCTCGATCCACTGCTTATCGTCTTCGTCGAACGTGGAGACATCTTTTTTGTGATTCAGGAACATGTTAAGAGAGGTGAAGAAAAAGAGCACTCCCGCGGCCTTGTGAATCAGGATGGCGTTCTGTCCCCCGCCGAACAGGTTAAAGTAGCCGTTGAACAGGCGTGAATAAAGGCCGAGTCCGGAGAGAAACAGGATAAAGAAGCTGCACGTGACGATCCAGTGCAGAATTCGTTCGCTGGTGCTGAAACGTTCGACGTAATTACTCATGGTCAGCCTCCTTGCCGGTGGTATCGTCTTCGAGTTTCTTAGGTCCGATGGTGATGTAGTGCAGCATCATGGCGCCGATACTGCCCCAGAAACCGAGGATGCCAAGCGGCTTGATGACGTCCTTCCAGAGGAAAATCGACATAGGTATGCTCGGGTTTGCCGGAAGTCCATACTGCTCCGGCGGACCCTCAAGGGCATAGGCCACTCCCAGTCCATTCAGTACGTTCTCGCCGTAGATCACCTTTTTGGCGGACTTTGCCTTGGCGATCAGGTCGTTTCTATTGCCGAATTTGAGGGCTTCGGTGGGGCATGCCTTGGCGCAGGCTGGTGTCATGCCACCCTCTACCCTGCTCTGGCAGAGATTGCATTTGGAGACCTTGTCGTTTGCGTCATAGCGGGGGATGTTGAAGGGGCAGGCCGAGACGCAGTATTTGCAGGATATGCATTTCTCCTTGTTGTAGGACACTATGCCGTCTTTTGTGCGGAAGAGCGCCCCTGGGGAGGGGCAGACCTTCATGCAGCCGGCATCTCCGCACTGCATGCAGCGCTCGTTCAAAAACCGCCATGTCACCTCTCCCGAGGTCTCCTTTTCCACGAAGCGGACGCGGTTGTACAGGTCCGGTGTCAGATCGCGCGGGTTCTCAAAGGTTCCCTTGTTGCTGGTTTTGTCCGCATCCAGTTTGTTCCATTGCTTGCAGGCCACCTGGCATGAACGGCAGCCGATGCATCTGGAGGTATCCACGAGAAATCCCTTACGGGTAGCTTCATTAATGGTGTCGGCCATGGCTTACCCCTTTCTCGCGATCCCGACCATGAAGGCCTTGGTCTCGGGGATCATCGTGTTGGCGTCGCCCGCGGTGGGGGTCAGCAGGTTGGCGGCGTCGCCCATGCCGGGGGTGTGCCAGCCGAAGCACCAGGGCATTCCTATTTCATGAACAATCTTGTCCCCAATTTTAAATGGCTTAAAGCGAGGGGTGACCATGGCAACGGCCTCTATCTTGCCGCGCACCGACGATATTTCCACCGTATCGCCGTTGCTGATCCCTTTTTCCTTGGCAAGTTCGACGCTGATCTCGCAGAACTGGCGCGGCTGCAACTCCAGAAGCCAGGGGGTGTTGCGGGTCATTACGCCTGTCTGCCAATGTTCCGTGACACGATAGGTTGAAGCGACATACGGGAAGCGCGCATCGTTGCTGGCAAGCATATCTTCCTTCACATTTGCGTCCTTGAATATCTTGACCGCCGGATTGTTCATCTGTTTGGACATGAGATTTTCGGGAAGCGGTGATTCCATCGGCTCATAATGTTCCGGGAAAGGCCCGTCCTTCATACCTGGACCGAAAAGCGCGGCAACCCCGTCAGCGCGCATGATGAAGGGTTTTTTGCCCTCTTTTTCATCCGCCATGGGCGGCCAGGGACCATCCGGCACATCCCCCACCCAGGCGCCGGTTTTGCCGTTCGGCAGCGGAGCATTGGGATTCCAGTACACCGCGGCTTTTTTCAGGTTAAACGGCTTGCCGTTGACATCGCAGGAAGCTCGGTTATAGATGATGCGCCGGTTAACCGGCCAGCACCAGCTCCACTCAGGAAACATGCCCAGCCCGGTCGGATCTTTCTTGCCGCGGCGAGCCATCATGTTCCCTTTTTCGTTGTAACTCTGGCAGTAGATCCAGTTGCCGCAAGAGGTCCTGCCATCAGCCTGCAGCTGGGCAAAGCCGCCTGCCAGCTCACCCTTTTTGCCGAGCATTTTTTTCGGTGTGCCCGGCGGAGGTGGCGGAGGAGCTTTCTCGCCAGGTTTCAGTTTCGGTATATCCTCCACATCCTCAAGGAAATAGCCGTTGATTTCCTTGGCGACCGCATGAATGTCAACACTCTTGATCGTTCCGTCAGCCCGCTTGAAGCCATAGTTCCAGGTAAGATTGGTCAGCTGTTCCGGCAACGCCCCGCCCTCTTTTGCATACATCTCCTTCAGTTTCTGGTACAGCTCATGGATGATCTCCGCATCCGCTTTGCTCTGGCCGAGCGGGTTTACCGCTTTATAGCGCCACTGCGCCCAGCGACCGGAATTGGAAATACTCCCTTCTTTTTCAAATGAAGCGGCGGCAGGCAGCAGGAACACCTCCGTCTTGACCGATGCGGGATCAACGCCCGGCCCTTTCCAGAATGAAGCGGTTTCATTGTCAAACAGGTTGACCGTTACCATCCATTCCAGCTTGGCAAGGGCGCTGCGCACCTTGGTTGTATTGGTTCCGGAACAGGCCGGGTTCTGCCCCCAGGCAAAGAAGCCCTTGAACTTGCCTTTGATCATATTGTCAAAGATCATCAGCCACGACCCGTTCATCCCCGGATCCAGCTTGGGAAGCCAGTCGTAGCCGTAATCGTTCTCCTTGGTCGCCTTGGCGCCATAAATCGCCTTAAGGTAGCTGATCAGGTATTTGTTACGGTTCCCCCACCAGTTGGCGCTTTGGGGGTCCTTGGTTTTCGGGGTGTATTTTTCAATATAGGCGGCCGTATCCTTCAATTCGCCCGAAGGGACTGGAAGATAGCCGGGGAGGATGTGGAACAACAGCCCCTGGTCGGTAGACCCCTGCACGTTTGACTCTCCGCGCATGGCATTTATCCCGCCACCGGCAATACCGATATTGCCCAGAAGGAGCTGGATGATGGACATGGCGCGGATGTTCTGGGTGCCGACCGTGTGCTGGGTCCACCCCATGGCATACAACTCGGTACCCGCCTTGTCCGGTTTTCCGGTGGACGAATACAGCTTGTAAACCTCCAGCAGTTTATCCTTGGGCGTGCCGGTGATTCTGCTGACCAGTTCGGGGGTATAGCGGGAGTAATGCTTCTTCATCAACTGGAAAACACAATTGGGATCCTGCAAGCTGGGATCGGTCTTGATCGATTCGTCGGGGTTTTTCTGGAATGACCACGCCTTGGGATCGTAGCTCCGTTTTTTCGGGTCATAGCCGGAAAAGAGGCCGTTCATTTCACCTGGCATCTTGAAATCGGCATTCACCAGATAGGCGGCGTTGGTATAATTTTTGACATACTCTTCGAAATGAAGCTTGTTTTGCAGGATGTAATTGATCATCCCCCCCAGAAAGGCGATATCGGTTCCCGAACGGAGAGGAGCATACAGATCCGCCTTCGAGGCGCTGCGCGTAAAGCGGGGATCGACGACAATCACCTTTGCCCCGGCATCCTTGGCTTTCATGATCCAGCGGAAGGAGATCGGGTGATTCTCGGCGGGGTTGGCCCCCATGATAAGGATTACATCGGAGTT
>MHXL01000056.1:17944-18179 GCA_001824455.1 Desulfuromonadaceae bacterium GWB2_53_15 | reverse complement strand
CTCCGACCTGCGCCGTATCCTGGCGGGCGGGAATCCCAGCAATGAGGACCTGGCCAAATTAACCAGCATTCTCGAATACATCAACGGGCTTTATACCGTCTATACGCGACTGTTCGTGTACGATTTGAGCGGCACCATACTCGCTGCCTCTAACCTGCATGACGACGGATTGAGCGTATGCGGCAGGAAATTCGATAGCGGCTATACCCAGAAGGTATTTCAACTCGAAACGAGC
>MHXL01000056.1:0-17926 GCA_001824455.1 Desulfuromonadaceae bacterium GWB2_53_15 | reverse complement strand
CCCTTTGAAATGTCCTGGCTCTACAACGACCGGCACAGCTACATCTATAACGCAGCGATCCGCGATCCGGACAATCAGGCCAAGGTTGTGGGCGGCATCGGGATTGTTTTCGATTCCGAACCGCAATTCAAGGACATGTTGCTGGACTCATTACCCAACAAACCGGGAACATTTGGCGTTTTTGCAGAACGAAGCGGGCGGATTATCTCCTCCACCTGTCCCGACCATCCGGTCGGCAGTTTCCTTGACATCGGCACAGAATACTTTGCTTTGAAAAACGGCGAAGGGATGTCTAACATCATTGTTCATCGGGGTAAATATTACATCGTCGGCTGTATGACCAGTTTCGGTTATCGGGAATACAAGAATAGCGGCGACTATAATAACGACATTATCTCGTTTGTATTTGTACCGCTTGGTGACGAGAAGGTAAATGGCAACTGCAAGGCGAAACCCGCTACGCTCTACACCAACACCCAGGCCAAGGGTGATATCGTTGAGCTTGCCACTTTCTTTGCCGCTGACCGCATGTTCGCAATCACCGCCTCCGAGGTGCTTGAAGCTATCGAGTCCGCTCGCCTCACGCCGTTACCCGGCTCAAAATCATACCTTGCCGGAACGATCTCCTTCAACAACACGGTAATCCCGGTGATCAATCTCCGCTATCTGTTTGGAATGGATCTGGGAAAACGGCGAGTAGAGGATCAGATCATCATCACCAAGACAAACCGGGGACTTGTCGGCCTGATCGTCGATGACCTGGATTCAGTCCCGGAATTTGAAGCAGATCGGATCGAGAACGTCCCTGAGTTGATCAAGCGCGATGCCGGCTACATCAGGAACGTGATTCGTCCGGGTGAAGACAACACGCAGGAGATGCTGGTGGTTCTTGACCCGGACCTTATTCTCAACGCTGTGCAAAAGAGAGCGGATGAGTTCTGATTGGAATAGATAATCAACGCTCCAGGATAAACGTCACCGGCCCGTCATTAACCAGGCTCACCTGCATATCGGCCTGAAAGATGCCGGTTTGCACTGAAACACCTTGCCGCTTCAACGCTTCAACAAAATAATCATACAATCGTTTGCCCTCTTCCGGCGGGGCCGCGCTATCGAAAGATGGCCGGCGTCCCTTGTCGCAGTTGCCCGCCAGGGTGAACTGGGAGACTACCAGCAGCCCACCGTCGATCTCCCCAAGAGACAGGTTCATCTTGCCGGCCTGATCCTCAAAGATCCGCAGGTTGACGATCTTCTCGGCCAACCAGTCGGCCCGGGGCTCGTCATCACCCTTCTCCACCCCCAACAGGACCAGAATGCCTCGCCCGATCTCGCCAACGATCCGGTTATCTACAATCACATTGGCTGAAGTTACGCGTTGAACCACAATCTTCATCTGCCACCCGTCAATGTTGTACATTAATTAAAATAATAAAACAAACTCATGTGTTGCCAATAATTGCCATGGCTACACAAAATGGTAAGATTTATCAGTGTTGTTAAATAGCAAATGGAAGCCTCCTTACCATGACTATCATGAAGCTGTTCTGCAATAAAAGCTCAATGACCCTGGCAATGCTGACTGTGCTGGCATCACTAATGACACCGCCGGCTTTTTCATATGAAATAGATGAATCCAATACCTTTATTGAAGGTTTAGCTGCGTATCAACAGGGAATTTTTTCCTCAGCCATCAACATACTGGAAAACTGGATCAAAGAATATCCTGATTCGCTCATCCTGGACCTGGGATTATACTGGCTGGCACAATCATACTACCAGGTTGGAAATCAGCGTGAAGCAGCCCGTTATATATCGCTATTCTTTAGCGTGTATCCAGAAAGTCCACTAATAGCCACTATAGACCATGATTTTAAAAATCTTGCAAAACGCTACTAAAAAACCAAAACCAGCCTGCTTACGGCCTTCTGAAAATGATCCGCCTCCACTCTTTTTAGGGCATTAACATCGTTAAATTCCTGCCAAACCTGTCAGATCTTCACCAATTCATAGTTCCTGCTCCCCAACCCCACCTTCTCCCCGTGCTCCAACTGCACTTCCCAGGGAATCTCGGGGTACACGCCACGGAACTTGTCACCACCCGGTTCGTGACCCGTCTTGAGGGCAGAGCCCTCATTGCCGCGAGCCGCATTCACCAGGTCGGCGCAGGCCTGATCAATCGCTACCGGATCTGTGGAGGCGCAGATGCCAATGTCGTTGACGATCGGGGCATCGGCATGACCGTAACAGTCGCAGGCCGGTGAAACCTGGGTGATGAAGCTGAGAAAGACGGTCCTGCCGTCTTTTCCGCTGAGGGCCCCCTTGGCGTACTCGGCCATTTTCTTCATGACCAGGTCGGCGGCCTCGTTCCACTGGATGTTGATGGCCTTGATCGGGCAGACCGTGATGCAGCGGGAGCAGCCGGCACAGAGGGTCGGGTCAATGGTCGCCTTGCCCTCGATGATGGCTATGGCATCGTGGGCGCAGGCCTTGAGACATATTCCGCAACCGGTGCAATATTTTTCCGCCACCTTGGGGGCCACGGTGGAATGCTGAACGAGTTTCCCCTTGCGGCTGGCGCAGCCCATCCCCAGGTTCTTGATGGCGCCGCCGAATCCGGTCAGTTCATGGCATTTGAAATGGGACAGGCAGACCAGCGAGTCAGCCTCGACGATCTCGGTGCCGATGAAGACCTTCTTCAGCAGCTCACCATAAACGCTGACCTCTGTTTCCGTTACCCCCCGCAGGCCATCGCTGATGATCAACGGTGCCGCCACGACAGCATAGGCAAAACCGTTCTCAATGCCGCAGGTCAGGGCTGAAATTGCCTCCTTGCGCTCACCGGGATACAGGGTGGACGAATCGGTCAGGAACGGCTTGGCGCCAAGTTTTTTGATCTCTTCCACCACTCTGCGGGCAAAGATCGGACGAATGAAGGCATGGTTTCCTTTTTCGCCAAAGTGGATCTTGACGGCGGTCAGGTCACCTTCTGATACGCACTGGTTCAAGCCCGTCAGGACCAGAAGCTTGCTGATCTTGTCGAACAGATTTTCCTTGTGGCCGGCCCGCATGTCGGCGAAATATACTTTGCTCATGTCCATACTCCTTGGAATGTTGAATTATGTAGTGGCTGAAATCAGTTCCCTGGAATATCAAAGGTAAATGTTTTCCGGCCGCTTCCCTTCTCACTGAAGCGCCAATCACCCAGTATTTCTTTTCCCTTGTCCGTGCTGCTGCGAGACACCTTGAGATGAACCTCCAGCATCGACGAAGGAGGATTGGGAAGCTCCGCATAATCAATATCTATCTGATTCTGCCCGTAGCGCAGCCCTTTGCCGTCCATGTTGTAGTTGTACTGCATATCAGGTTTTCCTTCCATCTCCTTGATGGTTGTGCCGTTTGCCATGATCGTGCCGGTGTAGTTGACCGCATAGATGAAGATGTGGATGTCTTTCGGATATTCTTCACGGCTTGAAAACGGGGATTGAGAACCGGTCTGGGCAGAAGAGGAACTCTCGGAGGGAGTGGTCGCGGCTGCCCCTGTCGGGTCTGAGGACGCACCTGTGCCCTCTTTCTGCGGAAAGGTGATCACCCGCAACCCGCTGCTGTCAGTAACGGCTCCTTGAGTGTTGGGTTGGGAAGAGGGCTGCATACTGAAAGTGCCGCCACCAACAGGCTTGAATTGCGACAGCTTGCCGAACAGGGAAAAACCGGCTACGGAGATCAGGACAGCCGGCACGATAACATATCCTGCCAGGGCAACCCCCGGCCACTTGAACAGGTCCGCAGCTCCGCACGAAAAGAGGACGTCCCCCCCTTTAAGCTTCTTGAGGTCGCAATAGATCAGGTAGTGATAGATCATGACAAAGGGAAAGAATACGATATTCAAGAGCGGGCCAAGCAGGGGAATGATGCCGGCCAGTATCGTTGCCACCCATATCAAGAGCAGACGCAGGGCAACATTGAACCACTCGCCCCGGACATATTCCCTGCTTTTGAGGATGGCACTCATTCCGCGGACATCCTCATTGACCAGTATGAACTGGGCAAAAAAGAACCAGACCATGAAAATTATGCCGGGGATGACAAACAGCATGAAACCGCCGCAAATAATAAAACCGGTCAACAAGCCGACCCAGAGCAGCGGAAGGATGATGCTGCTTCCCTTTTCCAGCGCTTCGGCAAAACCGATCCGATCATCAACCACCGCATGCAGAAAACCGCCAAAACAGCGGAACCCCAGGTACAGGGCAACGATAAGTCCCGCAGCGCCCACCAAGACCAACATCACCCTGCTATTGGCCATGCCGGCGAGTATGGCCAGGCCGGCTACCGCAGCAATCGGAACGATAAAAGCGACCATGGACAGAAGATACAGTCCGATCAGAGTGGTAAAACGGCGCTGGAAAATCGCCCAGCTCTCCTTGAAGAGATCACCGATATCCGTCAGCACCGGCGGCTGAACGGGTCGCTGCCGGGGTGGTTGGGGAGGCGGAACAGATTTCGGGGGAGACGGCGGCTCTGTTTTGGCTGTTTGCGGCGGGGTAACGGAATCCGGCCGTGGCGGGGCGTCAGGCTTGGCAGTTGGGGGGATTGGCGGAACAACGGCACCACCCGCAGGGAGGATCGGCTTGGTATAGGAAAAGACCTTTTTGCACTGGGGACAGGTGACGCGCCGTTCACCGTCAGGGATTTTTTCAGCAGGGACCTGGCGCGAGAAACTGCACGATGGACAGGATAAGGTAATGTTCATATTCTTTTCTCCTTGCCGGTTATTCCATCAAAGCCTGAAACGGGCCGTTAATCCGCTGCGCGAAATCGATACCAGAGTCACCTGCCGGCCGTCAATGGTGATGCTTTGGCCGGGAGCCAGCTTTTCATAGTCATCAGCCTTACCGTTATTGTTGGCATCGAGCACCACCGGGTCATTGGAATAGTCACCGTCGGAGTTGCCGTCAAAGGCGATGATCTTGTAGAGGGCGCCATTGACGGTCAGGGTGCCGTGCCAGTGGCACGCGGGATAAAACCGAACCCCTCCCATGTTGCTGCCGAACATCCAGAGCCGGTAGGGTGTCACGACCTTTTCATCATCGTAGCGTATCTGAATGGAATAGTGGTTTGGAAAAAATGCCGCTCCTTCTCCGATGGCGGGGGGACGATCATCGGTCAGATCCCCGTTGCGGTTCTCGTCGAAGTACAGCTTGGGCGGATTGGATTCCTCGGTAATGACCAGATGAACCTTACCTGCAAGGGTGAATTCGTCATAGTGACGTTTGAAGCCGCTTTCGGGTGGAAATATCTTGAATCCCTGGTTGGCGCCGGGAGAGTCGAACAGATGAAGGGCAAAGCCCTGGCTGGTGCCGAGTCCGAGGGGGAAACCCTCCGGTGATGGTTCGAGTTCGATGGCTGTTCCGTCAGCTGTTTTTATGCTTATAGCGGGGGAGGTAGAGGCACTCTTTTCGGAAGGTGTCTTTGAACACCCTGCAGCAAACAGGATAACAACCAGCAGCATAAAGATACGGGACATTCGGCACCCCACAGGCAAGAGATAGTATGGCAATTCAAGCTGCATTACAAGCATACGATTATTTACCGCATTTCAATTTTTTTGACCAGAGTCAAGCAATTATCACAGAATACAATATAATGTACATACCACAGAAACGAATTACTAATCCGCAAGTCTGTCGGACAATAAAAAAACTGAGGAGGATTATCATGGGAATGTTTTGTAATCAATGCGAGCAAGCAGCAAATGGAACCGGGTGCAATATTTCTGGCGTATGCGGCAAGAAACCCGATGTGGCGGCTCTGCAGGATCACCTGGTCTACGGACTCAAGAGTCTGGCGCTTTACGCCGACAAGGTCGGACGCAACGCCGAGATAGACCGCTTCACCATCGAGGGTCTCTTTACAACCGTCACCAATGTCGATTTTGAACCAGCCCGCATTGCCGGCCTGATCAAACAGTGCTATGAGTTGAAGGAGAAGGCCAAGGCCATTGCAGGCGTGACGATCCCTGGTGAAACAGCTGCCTGGCAGCCCGCCGACGACCTTGCAGGGATGGTTGCCCAAGGCGAGATGCACGGCATCAATACCCAGCATGTCAACGAAGATATCCGCTCCGTGATCGAGATCCTGATGTACGGCCTGAAGGGCATGGCTGCCTACATGGATCATGCCATGATCCTGGGCCGCAGCGACGACGAGGTTATGGCCTACTTCCAGAAGGCGCTGGCCGCAACCACCGACTCCAACCTTGGTCTGATGGATTTCGTCGGCCTGGCCATGGAGTGCGGCAAGCAGAACCTGACCGTGATGGGACTCCTGAACAGCGCCCACACCGATACCTACGGCCATCCGGTACCAACTCCGGTTCAGCTCGGCACCAAGGCCGGCAAGGCTATCCTGGTTTCCGGTCACGACCTTAAGATGCTGGAGGAGATCCTCAAGCAGACCGAAGGCAAAGGCATCAACGTCTACACCCACGGTGAGATGCTGCCGGCCCACGGTTACCCAGGTCTCAAGAAATACAGCCACCTGGTGGGCAACTTCGGCGGCGCGTGGCAGGATCAGGCCAAGGAATTCGTCAACTTCCCCGGCGCGATCGTCTTCAACACCAACTGCATCCAGAGACCGGCTGACTCCTACACCGACCGCCTCTTCACCTGGGGCCTGGTGGCCTGGCCCGGTGTCAAGCACATCGACGGCTGGGATTTCAGCGGATTGATCAACAAGGCCCTGGAGTGCCCGGCGCTGCCGGAAAATCCGGGTCAGGAGATCCTGACCGGCTTCGGCCACAACGCCGTGCTGGGCGTGGCCGACAAGGTCATCGCCGCAGTCAAATCCGGCGCCATCAAGCACTTCTTCCTGGTTGGCGGCTGCGACGGCGCCAAATCAGGGCGCAACTACTACACCGAGTTCGCCGAGAAGGCTCCCATGGACACGGTCATCATGACCCTGGCCTGCGGCAAGTACCGCTTCAACAAGATGGAGTTCGGCGATATCGGCGGCATCCCCCGCCTGCTGGACATCGGCCAATGCAACGACGCCTACTCGGCCATCCAGATCGCAGTGGCCCTGGCAGGCGCCTTTGAGTGCGGCGTCAACGACCTGCCGCTCTCCATGGTCCTGTCCTGGTACGAGCAGAAGGCGGTCGTCATCCTGCTGACCCTGTTCCATCTGGGCATCAAGAACATCAAACTCGGGCCAACCCTGCCGGCCTTCATCACCCCCAACGTGCTCAACTTCCTGGTTGAGAACTTTAACGTCGGTCCGATCACCACGGTCGATGCCGACATGAAGGCCATGCTGGGATAATGCAAGCCAAATGATAATGAACACAACGAACGCCTCGCGGTTCACTGCGAGGCGTTCGTTGTTTGAATCTCCCGAAGATGAAAGAGCCATAAGTGATGAAAAAACGAGTTGCCATAATCGGCATGGGTTTTGGCGGAATCCGTGCTGCACGCGCCCTGGCGGGCAGCGGACATGATATTGTGCTGGCGGACCGTAACAACTATCACCTGTTCCAGCCGCTGCTCTACCAGGTGGCGACTGCTGGCCTGGAACAGGAATCTATCGCCCATTCGGTGCGGGCCATGGCCCGGCATTGGCCGGGAACGCGTTTTCATCTGGGCGAGGTGACCGGGATTGATCTTGATACCCGGGAGGTTCGGACCGACAACGGCATCATCCCTTACGACTACCTGGTAATCGGCGCCGGCAGCTGCACCAATTTCTTCGGCCTGGATTCGGTCGAGCAACACTCCTTCGACCTCAAGGAACTGGCGGACGGAGAGAGTTTGCGCAACCACATCCTGACCGCCTTTGAACGGGCGGTCAACGAGCCCGACCTGTCCCGCAGGCGGGCGCTGATGACGTTTGTCATCGTCGGTGGCGGGCCGACCGGAGTCGAGTTTGCCGGGGCGCTGGTCGAGCTGATCCAATTTGTCCTGGCCAAGGATTACCCCGAATTAAGCGTCCATGCGGCCAGGGTGGTGCTGGTGGAAGCCACGGACAGGCTGTTGGCTGCCATGCCGGAGAAATTGCGCACATATACGCTCAGAAAACTGCGCAGCATGTCGGTGGAAGTACTTCTTAACGCCAGAGTGGTGGACGCCGGCCCGGAACGGGTGGTGCTGCACGACGGTGCCGTTATCCCTGCGCACACTTTATTCTGGTCGGCCGGGGTCAAGGCCTCGCCGCTCTCCTCTGGACTCGGCGTGACACCCAAGGCAGGCGGCAGGGTTCCCGTGCAACCCGACCTGACCCTGCCCGGCCACCCCGAGGTGTTCGTGATCGGAGATATGGCCTATCTGGAGCAGGATGGCGTTGCACTTCCCATGACCGCTCCTGTGGCCATGCAGATGGGCAGCTATGCCGGAAAGGCGATCCTGGCCAGGGAAGCGGGCACAAACCTTTCTCCGTTTATGTATCGCGACAAAGGCAGCATGGCAACCATAGGCCGCAATGCAGCCGTGGCAACCGCCTTCGGCCTTAACTTCCGTGGATACCTGGCCTGGCTGGTCTGGCTGCTGCTGCACCTGTACTACCTGATCGGGTTTCGCAACCGCATCGTGGTCATGCTCAACTGGGTCTGGTACTACTGGTTCCATGAGCGACAAGTGCGGCTCATCACCAGGCGAGAGGCAGGGCAACGACACTGATCGAATTCCAGAGTCTGACAGGTAGCCGCCGGGTATTATCAGAAATGTCAGCCGGGGCTCGGTGGCCGATTTCTTGATGAGGTTTCGCTGGCCGGAGGCCGCATAACAAAAAATCCGGGAGCCTGGCCGGTCATATCCGGTCCAATACGATGCTGTCTGCTGAACCATTTCCAGTTTGGCCTGATTTTCCATGTAGAAAACAAAAATGATACACGTGCTTGCCGTCATGCACCTGCGACGTGAACCTAACTATTGGCGTAATCGAGTCGGATAAAAGTTTTTGGGGTAGGATTGATTACATACGTTGCGCGCAAACGCCCCCGATGGAGATTCCATCGGGGGCGCTTTATACCTTGCTTGGAATCTCTAATGCCTTGCTTGCCAAGTACGCCCCAGAAGCATCATGGCGATTTCGGCAGGATTGAGCTAATCAGGGTAGTAGGCGGCAATATCAAGCGGCTTGACCTAAATGATGATGACACCCGGAATAAGGTGCTGATGATGGATACCAACGCAGGATTGGACTTGGTTTTTGATATCGTGAATTGATAATTTCTATTTCACCCGATACGCCTTATCATGCTGAACATGCAAACTTACCAGCACTATCGTTGGCCCGGTGAGCAGGCAACTGACCGCACGGGCGCTGCCGGTTACACGCAGTGAATAGAGCTGATAACCCGTTGCCGGTTCGATCATGCCATGCAGCTTTTCAAAATTCAACCCAGGGTGACTCCATAATTGCGGCAGTTCCAGAGATTGAAGCTGTTTAAGCATCTTGGCCGCAGCCTTACGCACCGGCAACTCTGCCGACATGACAGCCTCCTCAAAGGCCGGTCTGATTTCAACCCTCATTCGTCCACCTTTTAGCAACATCCGCAGCCTGTTTTGGGGTGGTAACCTCAATAGAGGGACGCGGGTCGGTGAGAGAATCGCTGATAGCCTGTTTAGCCTCGGTGGTCCAAGCCCACAGTTGGTGCTTGGGTACCGCTTCTACGGGAATCAGCATGATTCTGCCATCCTCCAGTATTTCAAGATCAATGGCATCGCCGGGCTTTATGCCGACAGATGGTGGCAGCGTGATTCGGCGTCTGGCATCTGTTTGCAGTAACATGGTAAGTACCTCCTTCAATTAAGTTAGCACGTATGGCCTTTTGAGGCAATGCCCATTTACCCATTTGCTGACATCTTGATAAGATGGGTTAAGCACCTGACAACAACCAATGTGGCGGTCTGTCTTCTCCCCATAAAGTTTGATTCACAAATTTCTTGAAGCCCTGCACGCTTTGCCGTAAACTTCACCCCATGTCAACCTATGAAATCATCGCCGCAAAAGTTCGCGCCAATCAGCGCATATCCACCGACGAAGCCCTGTTCCTGTTTGAATCCAACGACCTGCTCGCGATCGGCGAACTGGCTGCCTTGGCTAATGAGCGCAAGAACGGCAAAAGCGTCTTCTTCAATGTCAACCGCCACATCAACCCCACCAACATCTGCGTCAACCGCTGCGCCTTCTGCGCCTTCTCCCGCACCGCCGGCGAAGAGGGGGCCTATACCCTGGCTCTGGATGAAATCTGCCGCCGAGCCAAAGAGGCCCAGGCCGAAGGCGCCACCGAGGTGCATATGGTGGGGGGGCTGCATCCCGATCTGGCCTTCGAGTTTTACACCGACATGCTCACAGCGATGCATCAAGCCGCCCCCAGGCTGCACATCAAGGCTTTCACGGCCGTGGAGATCGAATATTTTTCCCGCATAGCCGGACTTTCAATAGAACAGGTGCTGGAGCGTCTCAAAGCTGCCGGGCTGGGCTCCATGCCGGGTGGCGGCGCGGAGATCCTGGTGGAAGAGGTCCGCCAGAAGATCTGCCCGGAAAAGATCTCAGGAGCGCGCTGGCTGGAGATTATCCGCCTGGCCCATCTGGCCGGATTAAAAACCAACGCCACCATGCTCTACGGGCATCTGGAAAGCGCTAGCGACCGGGTGGCGCACTTGGAGCTGCTGCGGACCCTGCAGGACGAAACCGGTGGGTTCCAGGCCTTCATCCCTCTGGCTTTCCAGCCGGAAAATTCCGATCTGAAGCTGGACATCAAGGCGACCTCCGGTCTGGATGACCTGAAGACCCTGGCCATTGCCCGCATCTTCCTGGATAATTTCGACCACATCAAGGCCTACTGGATCATGCTGGGAGAGAAGATCGCCCAGGTGGCGCTGTCCTTTGGGGTCAACGACCTGGACGGCACCGTGGTGGAAGAAAAGATCGGCCACGACGCCGGCGCCCAGAGCCCGCAGTCCCTGACCAAGGAAGATATCATCCGCCTGATTCACAAGGCCGGCAAGATCCCGGTCGAGCGGGATACGCTCTATCGGCCGCTCCGCAGCTATTGATGTTCAGCCTGACGCCGTCTCTGGACCGGGAGGCCGCCTTGCAGCGGCTAGACCTGCTGGTCACCCCTCGTATTCCCCCCATCCAAAACGCCCTTAAACGCCTGAATGACCGGTTCCTTGTCTATGCGGCCACCAGCCCAGCCCCGCTGCCTGTGCCCGGACTGGCCGTCACCCCGGAGATCCGCCGCCAGTGCGAACTCTACCTGCCGCTAAGCGAGGTTGCCCGCTGCTTCAAGCGCCTCTACTGCTCGACGCTGAGCTATGCGCCGATCCTCTCCAGCACCCCCTTCCATAACGCTCTAAGCTGGGCGGACGCCTATCTCGCTCTACCGCCTCGTTTCCAATCCAGCGCCAACCCGGCGCGGCTTCTGGAGGCGCTGCTGGCGGACCGCGACCTGTTAGTGGAGTTCATGTTCGCCTCTTTTCTGCCGCGCCGCTTTTACGGCGGTTTCAACCGCTATCCTCTTCAGAGGAAATATCTTGAGGGATGGCTGGCGGGGCGGGATAAGAAGCAACTGCGCTGCCTGGACGCAGCCTGCGGCACGGGGGAGGAGACCTACGGCTTGGCCGCCCTGTTGCTGGCGAGCGGATATGGGACGGATGCGTTCCGGATCGAGGGGTGGACCTTGGACCCCCTGGAGGTCTGGGCCGCCGCCCATGCCCGTTTCCCGCACGATCCCCATCGGGAGAGCGCTTGTCAAAGCGAGATTGCGGCTATTTTTGAACAGGGGGCCGGGCACTGCCAGGTATTTAGTTGCGCGGACCTGATATCAAGCTGTCCGGCGGCGGAAGGGGAGTTTGATCTGATACTATGCAACGGCCTCTTGGGCGGGCCGATCATCAATCAACGGATTGAGCTGGAGCTGGCGGTGAGGAATCTGGCGGCGATCCTGAGGCGCGGCGGGCTCCTCTTGGCGGCCGACAGTTTTCACGGGGGATGGAAAAAGAACATCCCCAGGGAAACCCTCGGGGATGTCTTTAAGGCGTGCGGACTGTTTGTCCGGGAGGCAGGCGAGGGGATCGGCGGACTGAAACTGCCGAGCTGAATTAACACAAAATCGACACTTCTACCACAGAGGCACGGAGACACAGAGGAAATCATTGATAAAATCAGTTTTTTAAAGCACCAAAAAGGTAAACTCAACAACATCAAAACGAGGCTGTAGCCAAACGACTTTATTGTTTTTCTCCGTGTCTCTGTGTCTCCGTGATGGACTATTTTTTCTAGGATTAATCGACAAGAACCGGGCGCAGCCCCGGAAATTGTTGCAATGCCTGGACTCCGCAATTGACGCAGGAGATACGATCTATGTAAAGACCATTGCCGCCGCTGCATAACGCTGGCGGAGCTTTAAAAGAAGTGCCGGTCTGCTGGCACCCGCTGGCGCCGCTTACACATATCCTGCTGATTCTGATCAAGGCGTATTTGGTCACGGCATGCTGTTCAAATACCTTTCCCTGTCTAGCGGAAGGACAATCCGTCACAGGGGCGATAACCCACCACCCCACTAAATTTCCGGACTTGTCGTATTCTTTGTTTGGGCTGTCAATGTTCGGGTTATACATCATGGATTCAATATCCCGAAGCGCATTATTATCCGGGTCCAGGATGGTAAAGATCTGTTTTCCGCATGCCTCTTGAGGAGGCAGATCCAAACAGATCAGATTGGAAAAATTGATCGCGGCGGTTGGCTGATGCAAGAGCGTCGTGTATGCGTAGTGGTTTTTTGCGGGCGGATCTTTCCTGGGATCCCAGGGATCGCTAACCATTTTCCTTTCCGGGATTGAACAAATATCGGGATATCGGCAGCTGCTTTCGCAGGCGTCAACGCAAATGGCGATATTTGCGTTTGCTCTTGGTGGAATTGCACTGGTGGCTTCCGGAGTGTAATTGAATTTTTGAGTTCCGGACATTTTCGCCAAAAAATTCCCCATAGCCCCCAGGCCGACGGCTTCATTTTCCGCCGTACGCCTGGTTCTCACCTGCATGGCGTTGACCGGGGTCCCGCCGGGGGTATATTTATGCGTGCTGATGTTCCAGAATCCAACCGTCATATTGTTTTCATCCGTCAATCTGTTGCCGTTCTTGTGCGCAATCTCTATTAATGCAACCGATGTATGCAGACCCGAGACAGCATCGATTGCAGCGGTCCTTGCAGAAGCCTGCACCTGATCGCTTAATACCCCTTGTAAGCCGCTTGCATCGGTTTTTACCTGATTGAGAATCCGCTCCTTCAGCGCTTTTGCTCCGGCAAGGGATGAGGTCTCCGCAGCAGTCTGCAAGTCCTCATCGCTGACATACAGGTAACCGATATCGATCGCCAGGGCCGCAATTACAAGGAAGACCGCCAGCATGATACCGATATAGGTGGTATCCATTCCAGATTCTTCTTCCTGTTCTTCCATTACGGCTTCCCCTCGATAAAATTTTGTCGATTATACTTATTTTTATGAACTTTGAAATAAAATTGGGCCATGCAGAATCGCACGGCCCAATTTTGTCAACTACCACTGCTTATAATGGCGTATCGCAATCAGCGGTTTTCTTCCATCACGGGAATCGGCTCTCCGACAGAGATCGGAACTGCAACCTCAACGGTCTTCCTTTCACGCAGGAAGATAGTGAGCACCGTGCCGCTAGCACAAAGGATGCCGGCCAGGATGAAGGACTTGTTCAGGCCGCCGGGCAGGGCATTGAGCATTTCAGAGACCCGGCCGAGCACCAGTCCGCCGACTCCCCATGCCGTAAAAAGCATCCCATAGTTGAGGCCGTAATTCTTGGTTCCCCAGTAATCCTTGGCAAAGGAGGGGAACAGGCAGAGGTTGGAGCCGTAGCAGAAACCGATGAAGGAGGCAAGGACTACCAGCAGGGAAGCGCTGCCCGAACCGACGATAGGAATCGCGGCGAACATCATGAGAGCCTGCATGCCGAGCATGATCGACAGGGTTGCTTTACGGCCGATCTTGTCGGAAAGGACACCGGCAACTACTCTGCCACCGGCGTTACCGATTGCCATGATGGCGACTGCGACAAAGGCCATGGGCCCCATGCTCTTCTTGGCGAGACCGGCTACGCTGCCGATGACCATCAGGCCTGCACCGGAACCGATGAAGAAGTTAACCCAGAGAAGGTAAAATTTGGGAGAACGGATCATTTCGCCAACATTGGCATTGTAGACAGGTTTTGCTGCGGGCTTGCCGTCATCCTTTTTCGCCGGTTCTTCCGGAACAAACCCCTGGGGAGGGTTTACCAGCAGGAATGAAAGTCCGCATACCACGACTGCAAAGCCGATCGCCAGGAACATAGTCGTTTTCTGCATGCCGTAGTTGTTCAGGAGGTAGCTGGCAAGTGGAGCAATGTAGACCGGTGCAAGGCCGAATCCGGCCACAACGGTTCCTGCAATAACACCGGTCTTTGTTGAAGAGAACCATTTGAGTGCAGGCGGAGTTGCCGCCCCGTAGCCGAAGCCGAAGCCGGAGCCCGCCAGAACGCCGAAGCCAATTACCCAGGCGGCGTAGCTGTTGGACATCGACATCACGGTGAAGCCGCTACCCACGAGAATTCCGCCAATGAGGGCGGTACGGGCGGGGCCGATCTTGTCCTGGCACTTACCGGCGGCGACCATTGCAAATGCGAACACCAGACAACAGATGGCATAGGGATCATTGATCGAGGTGAGACTCCAGTTGAATGCGTCAGGCCCTCCCTTTTCGATGGACGCCTTAATCGCCCCCTTGAAGATACTCCATGCATACAGCACCCCGAGCGCCAGGTTGATGCCGAGTCCGGCCATCGTAACCTGCATACCTCTGTTCTTAATTGCATCTGACATGTTGTCTCACCCCCGTGTTTGAGTATTAGGATTCTTGTCTAAAGTGACAGCAACATGCATACCAATGTTTTAAAATTTTGTGTGACAAAATAAAACCAGTAATATCGAAGAGTTGAACACTGGATAGACCGAGGGGTAGGGTTAAAGCACTAGGGGGCCTATTTGTATAAATGCAAAAAAATTTGTTCGGCCGCCAGGGGGTCTTAGTCGGAAATGTTCCATAAATCAGCATGTTGAACTGGAAATAATGGCATGAAATGACGTTTTGCATTTATGCAAAAGATGAGGTTTTTTTTGCATAAATGAGAATGACACAACCTTTAACCACCGCAAATGTCCTGTGATATTCCTTGGAGCACCTCAAATATATCGATAAACCCTTTTTCATGAACATATTTCGGCGCTGTTGTTATCCCTGAGCTAGCGACCATCCATCCGTATTTATGCTGGCTCAAATGATCGGCCATGTCGCCTTGGGCGGTTACAATGACGTTTTTTAGATGAAAATTAAATTCTCGGCGCTGATTGGTACAACGATTGCTGTATTCGCATATGTTGCGCTTTGCCATCAGGGGCTGGCAACGGTCATCACCCCGGCCGCCCTGGCGACTATGACAGCTTATTATTTGCGAGGTGCTAATGGAGTCCATCTGTCCTTTTTACGGAAAAAACGAGGACTACTGTGATGTCGGCTGCGGGTATATATCTACCTACGATGTAAACCAGATCGCCCGATATTGCAGCCGATGCTACAAGCAGTGTCTCAAATATCAGGAACTGGCTGACCGTTTCCTCGGCAAAATGCCAGACCTGATTAAATGCTGAGATCCAGCCGGGAGGAATAAACAAAAACTCCTGCCCTTTGTTGAAGGCAGGAGTCATAATCTTGCGACCGGCTGAACCCGGCGCCGTGATTCAAGGTTGAAACAACCTGCACAGCACCTCTGTTAAACAAATTCACTCATTCGACGTCCAGCACCTTAAAACCTTATCAGCAGCCCGCCCCAGGTGAGTCCACCTCCAAACCCCATAGTCAGCACAAGATGGCCAGGCTTGATGGTGCCGTTGCGCAGATTCTCATCCAACACAAGCGCAACCGAGGCAGCCGAGGTATTTCCGCAGCGGTCGAGGTTGAGCAGGAAGCGCTCTTTGGGAAAACTGCTCTTTTTGGAGATAAAATCGATCATGCGGATGTTGGCCTGGTGCGGAATGATGTAATCCAGATCAGCCGGGGTGATGCCGGCTTTTGCGCAGAGTTTGTTGATGATGTCGGGAATGACCTCGGTAGCAAACACGTAGACCTGCTTGCCGGCCATCTGGAAAAAGATCTCGCGGGCATCTATCGTCTCGGGTGTAACCGGCTTGCGGGAGCCTGACGACGGCACCTGGATCAGCTGCCACCCCTTGCCGTCGCTACGCATGTAGGTGTGCTGGATGCCGGTTTTTTCGTCTCCGCCGCTGCTCAGGATAGCTGCCCCGGCCCCGTCACCAAACAATGGGCAGCTGTTCTTGTCGTTGAAATCGAGGATCTTGGAGTAGGTGTCGGCACCGATGGCCATGACGGTCTTGTACTTTCCACACTTGATAAAGTTGTCAGCGACCTCCAGGGCGTAGACGAAGCTCGAACAAACAGCATTGATATCAAAGGCGAAGGCGTTTTTGGCAGCGATGTTTTCCTGCACGATGCAAGCGGTGGAGGGCAGGCTCATGTCGGGAGTGGAGGTGCCCACAACGATGCAGTCGATATCGTCAGCGGAAATTCCGGCGGCTTGCAGGGCACTTTGAGCCGCGATGGTGGCCAGGTCGGAGGTGGCCTGGTCGGCATGGGCAAAACGCCGCTCACGGATACCGGTGCGGGAATAGATCCATTCGTCGGCATTCTCCACCAAATAATCAAAGTAGCTGTTGGGTATCACTCGCTCCGGCATGCATGAACCGCTGCCGATGATTTTTGAAACGATCATTATCTCTCCAATTCCGTTCGTACAGGACGACCTGATTTTATTCAGAATAAAGCTTTTTAGTTATCTCACAAAATAACACTGTTTGTCAAATGGATACCGAAAATATGTAGCACTTTTGACACAGTCAAAAAGTAATTCACTGCTTCTCGCTGTATTTGATTATATCCACCACGGAAAACGCCCACACCAGAAAAAAGGCGGCAAGGACCGCTTTACCAAATCCGGAGACCCCGGCAAGCGCCTTCGTCACATCGGCTGGCGAGATGATTACCGCCCCGGCGGCAATCTGTGAGGCGATTACCGGGGAAAGCCCCTTCAGCAGCACGAACAGTGCCAGCAGCAGGATCAGGTTAACGATTACGAGAATTATGCCGCCGACTGCCTTGCGACCAAGATAGAGTTGTCCCAGTCCCGGCAGCACCAGGGCCGAAAGCAGCAGCGCGGTCATTTTTTTGTTCATGCGGCACCTCCCTGGGCGGCCGAAGCAAGCATGGACACCATCTCGCCATGGATCAAGCCGTTGCTGGCAACGATGCGATGGTTGGAAATGTCATAAGCCGAACCATCAAAGGTAGTGACTGTTCCGCCTGCTTCACGGATCATGAGAACCCCGGCGGCCACATCCCACGGCTTGAGTTTCAGCTCCCAAAAACCATCCAGACGACCAGCAGCCACATAGGCCAGGTCGAGGGCGGCCGCACCAGCCCGGCGAATGCCCCTGGCGGCCTTCTGAAAGGCGATGAAACTGGTAAAATTGTTGGCGGGATCAGTGGCACAATCGTACGGGAATCCAGTGCCCAGCAAGGTATCCCGCAAGGGCGACCGGGTTGAGACATGCAACCGGCGGCCATTCAGATAAGCTCCGCCATCCTTGGCAGCGGTGAATAATTCATCGTGCATCGGACTATAGATCACCCCCGCCAGCAACTCACCGGCGGATTCCAGGGCGATGGACACGCAGAACCAGGGAAAGCCGTGGGCATAATTAGTGGTGCCGTCCACCGGATCAATGATCCAGCGGAATGATGATCCGGTCCGGGGATACTCTCCCTCTTCAGCCAGGATCAAATGGTCGGGA